>JAKSSK010000015.1 GCA_024403135.1 Clostridia bacterium | reverse complement strand
TAGAAAGACTAGACGTTATGCTTAACGACGCTATCTACGGTATCCTATTCAGAGATATCAACATGCAGAGAACTCTAGTTGACCAATTCATGTCAAGAGTTATCATCGGATACTGCGGAATTATCTTTAACTCAGGTGAAGATAACTACTTAACTACAGATGACGCTATCGAAGCTGCTCACACAGTAACAGCATCACAGTTCATCAACGAACAATTCGCAGTTCTTGCTAACATTCCAGAAAGACAAATGGGTCTTGGACATGCATTCGAAATGGATCCAGCTACAGAAGACGGATTCCTACTTGAATTATCACAAGCAATCATGGCAAGAGAAATCTTCCCTAACGCTAGATTAAAATACATGCCACCTACAAAGTTCATGACTGGTAACATTTTCAGAGGACACCTACAAGATGCTTTATTCAACTTAGTAGCAATCTGGTCAGGCCAATCATTACAACTATTAGGTATGCTTACAGAAGCTATCCACACACCTCATATGCACGATAGAGCACTTTCAATCGAAAACGCTCAATACATCTTCAACAACTGCAAGCACATCGGTGAAGAAGTTGAATTCAAGAAAGATGGTATCGTTCAAAAGAGAGCTCAAGAAGTATTAGGCAATGCTGACAAGCTTCTTGCAGAAGTAGAACAAAAGGGCTTATTCAAGACTATCGAAGAAGGAGTCTTCGGTGGAGTTAAGAGACCTTACGACGGTGGACACGGTCTTGAAGGCGTTTGCGTTAAGGGCGAAAATTACTTTAACCCATTCATCGCACGTTTCATGGATCACAAATAGGATCTAAGTAGATTAAGAAGGAGGAAAGTAATATGGCAAATTGTTCAACAGCACCTGCAAAGGTTGACTTAACTCAAGTAAAACCTTATGGTGATACATTAAACGACGGAAGAATGGAAATGGCTTTCACACTTCCAGTTCCTTACGGCGAAGAAGCAGAAGAATGCGCTAAGCAATATGTTAAGAAGCTTGGCTTTGAAGAAATTAACGTAACATACTATAAAGAATTATGCCCTGGATATACATTCTTCGTAGTATACGGAAACACTCAAACAACTATCGACTACACTCAAATCAACGTTCCTAAGGTTGAGGGTGAAGTTATGGATAGAGTTGAATGTGGCGAATGGATTGGCGAAAACATCGGCAGAGACATCACTGTAGTTGGCGCTTCAATCGAATCAGATGCTCACACTGTAGGTATCGACGCTATCATTCAAATGAAGGGATTCCACGGTCACTTCGGTCTTGAAAGATTCAAGAACGTAGTTCCATACAACATGGGATCACAAGTACCTTGCGAAGCTTTAATCGCAAAGGCTAAAGAAGTTAATGCTGATGCAATCTTAGTATCACAAACAGTAACACAAAAGGATATCCATATCGCTAACTTAACTAAGATGGCTGAATTACTTGAAGCTGAAGGTTTAAGAGACAAGATCATCTTAACTTGCGGTGGTCCTAGACTTTCACACGAAAAGGCTCAAGAATTAGGTTACGATGCTGGATTCGGTCCTGGTAAGTACGCAGAACACGTAATGAGCTTCATCATGCAAGAAGTTCAAAAGCGTGGCTGGGAAAAGAAAGCTAAAATTGCAGATCGTTAGTTAAAAAAATATAGAAAGGTGATTTTGTACAAATGATTAACAAAATTAAAACTGCTCAAGAAGCAGTTGCTGGCGTAAAAGACGGCATGACAATCATGGTTGGTGGATTTCTTGCAACAGGTTCACCAGAAATCCTTATGGATGCTCTAGTAGAAAAGGGCGTAAAGCACTTAACAGTTATCGGTAACGATGGCGGTTTAGATGCTGGACAACCTGCTGGCGCTTTTGCTGGTAAGACAGCTAGAGGTATTGGTAAGCTATTAGAAAACCATATGGTAGACCACATTATCGCATCACATATCGGTGTTAACCCTAAGATCAACGAACAAGTTGAAGAAGGAACACTAAGATACACTTTAGTACCTCAAGGTACTTTAGCTGAAAAGATCAGAGCATCCGCTTATGGTCTTGGCGGTATCCTTACTCCAACTGGCGTAGGTACACCAATGGAAACAGAATTAGATGAATTAGGCAGAGAAAAGAAGACAGTAGTAATCGATGGAGTTAAGTATCTATTCGAAATGCCTCTACACGCTGACTATTCATTCATCAGACCTTCAGTAGCAGACAAGTTTGGTAACTACTACTGCTCAAAGGCTACAAAGAACTTCAACTATGTAATGGCTGGAGCTTCAGATCACACAATCATCGCACCTGAAAAGCTAGTTGAAATCGGCGAAATCGATCCAGATTACTTCGACGTTGCTGGTGTATTAGTTGAAACTATCGTGGAAGGAGAAAAGAAATGGCAGATTTAAAAGAAAGAATCGCACGTAGATGTGCAAAAGAATTTGAAGATGGCGATTTCATCAACCTAGGTATCGGCCTTCCTACACAAGTAGCTGATTACGTAGCAGAAGATATCATGGTTACATTCCACTCAGAAAACGGATTCGCAGGAATCGATGCTGTAGTAGAAGATGAAAAGGATCTTGACGTAGATATCATCAACTCAGGTGGTTTCTATGTAACTGCTCTAGAAAGAGTAAAATACTTCGATACAGCTGAAAGCTTTGGTCTAGTTCGTGGTAAGCACGTAAAGGCTACAGTTCTTGGCGCTATGCAAGTTGCTGAAAACGGAGACCTTGCTAACTGGATCGTTCCAGGCAAGAAGGTAGCTGGAATGGGCGGAGCTATGGACCTTTGTGCTGGTTGCCCTCAAGTAATCATCACAATGCTTCACACTCAAAAGGGTGCTCCAAAGATCATGAAGGAATGTACACTTCCATTAACTGCTGAAAGATGCGTTTCAAAGATCATCACTGAAATGGGCGTTATGGAAGTAAGAGAAGATGGAATCTGGGTAACAGAACTTCACCCTGATTACACTAAGGAAGAAATCCAAGCTGCAACAGCTTGCGAACTTCACTTCGATCCTAACATGAAGGCAATGGAAGAAGAATAAAAATTTAATTTGCTTTAATAAATCCCATCTTATGATGGGATTTTTTCTTTTTTGGGTATAATACAGTAAGACTAAATAAAGGAGGATAATCAAATGTTACAAATGTTTAGATGTTCCCATTGTGGAAATATAGTAATCATGGCATACGATAGCGGCGTTCCAGTAATGTGCTGCGGAGAAAAGATGGAACTTTTAGTTCCTAACACTGTAGATGCAGCAGCTGAAAAGCACGTTCCATGCGTAAAGGTTGAAGCTGGTAAGGTAAGTGCAAAGGTTGGAGAAGTAGAACATCCAATGACAGAAGAACACTATATCGGTTCAATCATCTTAGAAACAGAACATGCACTTCAAGTTAAATGGCTAAAGCATACAGACAAGCCAGAAGCAGAATTTGCTGTACTTGAAGGAGACAAACCAGTTGCAGTTTACGAATACTGCACACTACACGGCCTTTGGAAGAAGGAACTATAGACCTGCATCGCAGGTCTTTTTTTCTTGGGGAAAGTATGGTAAAATACCCCCATGATAGACAATACCAAAAGCATAAAAAATACCATCGGCTGGGAGAAGTTCATCCTTGGTTTTCTAATCATAATGGTGCTTGTCCTAGGGCTGATCACATATTATCCTAAGGAAATTACGGTGATAGTAGACGATACTGTAACATACTCTACTACCAAGCTTAAGACCAGCGCAAAGACCATCGAAGAACTGGTTACAGTGAGGCAACTGGTTAAATCTCCAGAGGACAGGGTTACTTACGACTGCCTAGGCAACAAGGGAGATAACCTGGATGAGACCATTAGACACCAGATGGTCATAAAGGTGGATAGAGCCTTTGAAGTTCCTGTAACTGCAGATAAGAAAACCGTAATTTTAAACACGCCAACGGTAACAGCCCTAGAAGCTTTAGAAAAGGCAGGTGTGGAAGTTAAGGATGAAGACATAGTCCTTCCTTCAAGGAATCACATGCTTAGACAAGGAGATAAGGTTGTACTAAAGAGGGTTGTAATAAAGTATAAGAGGGTGAAGACTGCCCTAGAGTATAAGACTAAGACAATCCACGACTCAAGCCTAGGCATAGGCCAGAGAAAGGTCCTAAAGCAGGGTAAGTACGGTAAAGGTACAAAGGTATATAAGCTGATGTACGTAGACGGAAAGCTATACAAGACCGTTCTAGATAAGAAGATTGTAAAGAAGAAACCTGTCACCAAGGTAATAGCATACGGAACAAATATTTCCTTTAAACCATATAAGGGGGCATACAAGAAAAAGATAAGCGTTAAGGCGGTATCATACCACTTCAGCGGCAATCCTCACGGATCCTATGGGCTTCCTTGCACATACGGAACCATGGCGGTAGATAGAAGAGTAATCCCTCTTGGAACCAAGTGCTACGTTGAAGGCTACGGATATGCCATAGCAAACGACACCGGCTCCAGCATAAAGGGAAACAAGATTGACCTATACATGGAAGCTAACTTCCAGGCTCTAACCTGGGGAGCAAGAAGAACAACTGTATACATACTAAAATAGAGATGACCAAAGGGTCATCTCTTTTTATCTTAAGTGTTTATCCAGTAGATCTACGAAGGTGTCTACATATTCAGATTTATTAAATATTGCTCTAGCGTTATCCTTTCCGCCGCCGCCTTTACCGCCGTAGATACCTGCGTTTTCCTTGACTAATTTACCGCAGTCAATGTCACCGTTTGAGAATAGCAGGACCGTATTTGAAGGGGTATGTGCTAAGCAAAGTAGCCCCTTTAACTCAGGTATTAAGGACCTACCAATAGCTAGGATATCGTCTATGGAAAGTAGGTCGTACTTTCTCATATATACCTTGGTATCCATAGCATTTAATATATCCTTTGCTTCAAGGGATGTGGCAAACTTGGTAACGTTATGAAGGTGGTTCTTAACGTCTTTCACCTTGTCCTGGGATGCCTCATACTTTTCAAGCAGGTCATCTGTACCTGCAGAAAGCTTTGTACCCAGCTTATCCAGCACATCCAGCTCCTTTTGGTACTTTAGGAAAGCTCTCTTTCCAGCCTCGAAATATACCCTGTACATTCCTTTGTTAGGCTCTACCTTAAAGGCCTTGATAAGGCCAACGTCTCCAGCGTGAGTTACGTGAGTGCCGCAGCAAGCGCAGCAGCCCCAGCCTGCATCTTCTGAACCAATTCCTACTAGAGTAATATCCTCTTCCACCACAACTTCCTTTCTTACAGGAACCTTCTTTGCTTCCTTTAAGGTATCGAAGTACATTGAGAAAAACGGCATGTTCTGCCATATTATCTGATTAGCTTCTAGCTCTGCTTCCTTAACCATATCGAAGGTCAGCGGCCTATCCATTTCAAGGTCGATGGTCATGTAGTCATCACCCATGTGAAAGCCCCTATTAATTGCCCCATATAGCTTAAAGAATATGCCAGTTAGGATGTGCTCTCCTGAGTGGCGCTGCATGTTATCGAAGCGGTGAGCCCAGTCAATTTCCATCTCTACTTCTTGGCCTGCCTTAAAGCTACCATCAATCTTGTGGTAGATTACGCTGTCCTTAGTCCATACGTCCATAACGTCACTCCCTTGGATCTTGCCCTTATCTGAGCTTTGGCCTCCTCCTTCAGGAAAGAACAGACTTCCTTCAAGGACTAATAGGCCATCTTCATAGGATAGGACCTTTGATGAGGCCTTAGTCATATATACATTTTCTCTAAAAATTTCTACTGTCTTCATAATATATCCTCTCTTTTGTTAGTATATCACAGATGGTGTGATATAATCTAGGTGGAGGAAAAATATATGAAATTTGTACACATATCCGACCTTCATCTAGGAAAGAGACTGCAGGACAGATCCCTTCTTGAGGATCAAAAGTACATCCTAGATGAGATAGTTAAAATATTAGATGAGGAAAGACCAGATGGCCTTCTAATTGCAGGAGACATCTACGATAAGTCCCTTCCTAGCGCAGAGGCGGCAATGCTGTTTGACTCATTTTTGACGAGCCTTGCTAAGAGGAAGCAGGAGACATTCATCATAAGCGGTAACCACGATTCCGCAGAAAGGCTTTCCTTTGCAAATAGGATCATAGACTTAGCTGGCATACACATTTCATCGGTCTTTAGCGGCAAGATGGAAAAGTATGAGATGGAAGATGTAAATGTATACCTTCTTCCATACATAAAGCCTATACACGTTAAGAGGTTTATGCCGGACGCTGAGATAGAAACATATACACAGGCTTTACAGGCTGTAATAGATGGTGAGGACATTCCAAAGGATAAGAAGAATATTCTAGTAACCCATCAGTTCGTAACAGGAGCAAGTAGATCGGATTCAGAGACCATCTCCGTAGGCGGCACAGATAACGTTGACGCGTCGGTATTCGCCCCTTTCGATTACGTAGCACTAGGCCACATTCATGGCCCTCAGGACATGGTAAAGGGCAAGGTGAGATACTCAGGAACACCGCTAAAGTATTCCTTCTCTGAGGCAGATCACGAGAAGTCTGTAACTGTAATAGAGATATCTGATCATGTAGAAATTAGAACCATTCCACTAAAGCCTATGGTCGATCTAAGAAGGATTAGAGGAACCTTTGAAGAGGTTATGCTATCTTCATCAGAGGACTACGTTGAGATAACCCTTTTAGATGAGGACAGCATTCCAAATGCCATGGCAAAGCTTAGCCAAAACTATCCTAGGGTAATATCCATTCGCTACGATAACACCAGGACTAGGGAAAGGCAGCAAGTTTCAAGGGCGGACATTAAGGAAAGCCCTATGGAGCAGTTTGCAAAGCTATACCAGCTTCAGAACAATCAGCCACTGACGGATAAGCAGGAAGAGATAGTTAAAGAGATAATGGAAAAGGTATGGGAGGGTAGCTATGAAGGTTAAGAAACTAGTAATGCAGGCCTTTGGCCCATACGTAAAGAAAATTGAGCTGGACTTCACCAAGCTGGGAGATAGGGGTATTTACCTAATAACTGGAGATACAGGTGCAGGAAAGACCACAATCTTTGATGCCATAACATACGCCCTGTACGGACAGGCAAGCGGAGATAACAGGGAGGATGGCATGCTTAGATCAAAGTATGCAGATCCTAGCGATGAAACCTTTGTAGAGCTTACCTTTATCTACGACAGCAAGGAGTACGTGGTAAGGAGAAGCCCTGCATACATGAGGCCAAAGAAAAGTGGAGAAGGTGAGACTTTAAAACCTAAAGAGGCTAGCCTGGTAATTGGGGATAAGGTAATAACCAGGGACATTACCCAGGCCATAGAGGATATAATCGGGCTAGACTACAGCCAGTTTTCCAAGATAGCCATGCTTTCCCAGGGAGAGTTTCAAAAGGTTTTACTTGACTCAACCAAGGATAGGAAGGCCATCTTTAGAAGCATATTCCACACCGAAAAGTACGTAAGGTTTCAGATGCTGATGCAGGAGATGTACTCTAAGGTGGAAGGAAGATTTAATGACATACATAAGTCCATAGACCAGTACCTTTCACAGATTGAAGGAGAGGGAAAGCTGGAGGATTTAATAAAAGAGGATGAAGCCCTAGAGAAAAGATTTAACAAGGACATATCCGAACTATCCAGTGACCTTGAAGAGCTTACAAGGAACATCCAAAAGGGTGAAAACCAGGAGAATCTAAGAAAAGCCATCGAAAGGGATAGAGCAGCTATCCAAAATCTTGAAGCTTTAACAGATTCGCTAAAGGATGCACTAGATAAGGCGAAGGCTGGCTTAGAGGAAGCCAAGGAAAAGAGAAGCCAGGCTGCAAAGCTTGAGGCTAGACTTTCAGACTACCAGCAGATGGATAGCGTAGCCCTTCAGCTAGGTAATATAAAGAGGGAACTTGAAAGATTCAAGGAAGAGATTCCTTTAAAGGAAAAGGCGAAAAATAAAAAAGAAGAGAGCCTAAAAGAGGCCAAGGAAAAGGTCCTATCCTTAAAGGATGTGGAGACCAAAAAGCTTCAGGCTAAGATAGAGCTTGATGAGCTTGAAAAGAAGGAAGAGCTGGAAAAGAAGTATGACCTTGCCAAGGAAGAGTACAAGCTTGCCAAGGAAGCTTTGGCCCAAAAGAAGGACGAATACGACCATAAATACATGGCATACATGGATAACCAGGCAGGGGTTTTAG
This sequence comes from Clostridia bacterium, assembly GCA_024403135.1. Classification (GTDB taxonomy): domain Bacteria; phylum Bacillota; class Clostridia; order Peptostreptococcales; family Anaerovoracaceae; genus JAKSSK01. The sequence goes on along the minus strand of JAKSSK010000015.1, from coordinate 20,263 downwards.
CTGAAGAATTAGAGGAAGGAAAACCTTGCAGGGTATGTGGGTCAATTCACCATCCTAACATCGCTCTAAAGGCCGAAAATGCCCCTTCTAAAGAGGAATTAGATAGCTTAAGGCAAAGTCTAGATAAGGCCCTAGGAACCTCTCAGAAAGCCTCTGAAAAGGCGGGAGTGGTAAAGGCGGAGCTTGAACCACTTAAGGCTAAACATGATGGAAAGGTATTAGACGATGTAAGGGGAGAATACGTGGCCATATGCGCTGATGCCGAGGATAAGGAAGAGCTGGAAAAGTACATTCCAAAGGCAGAAAAAGAGCTGGAGGACATGAAGGAAGCCATCACTTTAAGCTTAAACATTGAGGCTCAGCATAAGGCTAAGATAGTTCCTCTAGAGGAGAACCTAAGGAGCCTAAGGGAGAACCTGACATACCAGGATAGGAATAGCTGCAAGAAAGCAATAGATGAGCTTAAGGAAAGGGCCGCAGGACTTGAAAGGGACTACCAGCTAAAGGAAAAGGCATTTAAGGATAACGAAAAAGATATATCTACCCTAAAGGCAAAGGTGGATGCTAACCTGGAGAACCTAAAGAAGGAAAAGCCTGTTGACCTAGAGGCTGAAAGGGATAAGAAGAATCTTTTATCGCAAAAGAATAGAGAGCTTTCCCTAGAAAGAGATCAGGTTACGGCAAGGCTATCCAAGAACAAAGGCCTACTTGAAAATGTTGAAGATAAGTCTAAAGAGCTTAAGGATACTGAAGATGAACTTATTGTATTAAAGTCCTTAAGGGATACAGCAACAGGTAACCTTAACGGCAAGGTTAAGATAGACTTTGAAACCTTCATCCAGATGAACTATCTGGATAGGATAGTGGATAGGGCAAACGTAAGGCTTGAAAAGATGACGGAAGGCCAGTACGAGCTTGTTCGCAGAGTGGATAACGAAAAGAAGCAGGGAGCTGGCGGCCTGGAGCTAGACGTAAAGGACTACTATAACCTATCTCAAAGAAGCGTAGGAAGTCTATCTGGAGGTGAGAAGTTTAAGGCATCCTTATCCCTAGCATTAGGACTATCCGATGAGGTAACTGAATCCTCTGGCAGGATCAGGGTAGACACCATGTTCGTAGATGAAGGCTTCGGTTCACTGGATGGCCAGTCCATCAACCAGGCCATAGAGGCCCTGGAGCAAACTACCCAGGGAAACAAGCTAATTGGCATCATATCCCACGTAGAGGAACTGAAGAACAGAATAGACAAGAAGATGGTGGTTACCAAGAACCGTGACCAGGGAAGCGATGTGCATATTATTACATAGCCCTGCATAAACCTGCATTGTATATACAGTGCAGGTTTTTTAGTGTCTAAAGGGTTAAAACCCCTAGAATTTCAGCATATCCAAGTGAAATACCCTATGCATAAAGCACTAAAAATTGACAAAAAATGTATGAAAAATTTGTGAAATTAAAAAGAACAAAAGAACCATAAATGAAGGTCAAAAATCTGTGGATAACTTTTTATTTCAACCTACTTGACAAGCCAATAATCGTTGAAATTTCAACGTGAAATATATGCACATTTATCCACATTGACCTGTGAGTTAAATTGTATACGATTTTTTATCAATTTGTGGAAAAGTCCCAAGAATGTGGGAATATAGGGAATCTTCGACATGTTGACAACGATTTCGACAAAAGAGAACAAAGTTTACATAATATGAATGTATACTTTGAATAAAAATTAAAGCCTGGAATTGTTTGACAATTTCCAGGCCTTTTGTTGTTTTTATTCACTTTCAAGAATCTTTACGAATTCCTTAAAATCCGTTATTCCGCTTTGGATGAACCTGAAAAGCACAGGGTTTGAGAACTCGTAGCGCTGCCTTACTCTACACTTTGAGCCTAGTTTTCCTCTTCCTAGATCCTTTTCCATGATGGCTAGATTTTCTTCGTCAAAGGATGAAAGGATGATGTGCTTATGCTTTGTGATGTAATATACCCCCAGCACATCTGAATTTAGCTGAAAGACCTTTTGATCTACGTGGCTGTTATCTTGGTTAAACACCATGAACACCCTGCCGTTTTCGTGTTCTGTTACCATGGCCTTTCTTACTAGCTCAGTTGACTGGTTATCGAAGGCATCCATGTCATCTAGGTAGTGAACCAAGGTAATGTACTCTGTCCTTCCCACCTTTAGGGCTTCTTCCTCTGGACTAATTCTAAACCTGTTTACTGGTTCAAAGGAGATCACCTTGCCATCCTCAATATTCACAAGGCTAGTGACAATAAATCTATCCCCCTCATCTGTCTCGATGACGGACTCGCACATATATCCATCCTTCACCTTGTCTATTGTATTCTTGCACAGGGTAGCCCCAACCATATCTTCGTAGTAGTCCTTAGACTTAAAGCCATCTGTCAGGTAGTCTGCAGCATCAAAGTCCTTACCGAATAGACGCATTACGTAGTAGTGGATAAGCTGGTATGAGCTATGTAGGGGCTCCACCATCTTACCCATTAATGATGCGTCTATCTTCCTATCCGTTAGATACTGCATGTATTCTGAGCTATCTCCTGGCATAGGAATATTATGGTCTAGGTTGTACTGGATGAATGAAGACACTAAGGTAGTAGCTTCCTCTTCAGTTAGTGGTACCTTCTTTCCTCCTAGGCCTCCAGACATTCTATCCACCGCCTGTTGGTACTGATCGTCAATATATCTTTCGTAGCTTTCTAGGCCAAACTCCTCTGCGTCGAAGTAGAAAAGCTGGTAGAATGGGCCGTTTGCCTCATAGCACATGCAAAGAAAGACTACGCCCATCAGCCTAGTATCTGTAACGTAGGCCCATTTAAACTGTTTTTCTCTATCTTGAAAGGGCAGGGCCTGACCTCCTTCAATTACCTTAAATACGTTGTTTTCCATAGGAAAAGTATATATATTTCCTTGACTAAAAGCAAGGCGAGATATATACTTATCTATATTAAATATCCTTATTACGAGTGGCAGAGGGAATAGGCCCTATGAAGCCCGGCAACCTAGATTATCTAAGGTGCTAAATCCTACAGAATATTTCTGAAAGATGAGGAACATATATTTCAATTGTATGCCTCTTCTTTTGAAGAGTTTTTTTAATACACGGAGGTAGAAAATGAAGAGACTATTCACATCAGAATCAGTAACTGAAGGCCATCCAGATAAAATCTGCGATCAAATTTCAGATGCAATTTTAGACGCTATGCTTGAGCAAGATCCTAACTCAAGGGTAGCTTGTGAAACAACAACTACAACAGGATACGCTATGGTAATGGGTGAAGTTACAACTTCAGCATATGTAGACATCAATACCGTAGTAAGAAATACAATAACGGAGATCGGCTTCGATAAGGGCGAGTACGGCTTTGATGGAAACACTTGCGCAGTACTTGTTGCTCTTGATGAGCAAAGCCAAGACATCGCTATGGGAACTAACGATGAAGTTGGTGGTGCAGGTGACCAGGGAATCATGTTTGGATTCGCTTGCAATGAAACTCCTGAGCTTATGCCAGCTCCAATCTCCTATGCACACAAGCTTGCTAAGAGACTTACTGACGTAAGAAAGGATGGAACACTAACTTATCTAAGACCTGATGGTAAGACTCAGGTAACCGTTGAATACGATGGTGACAAGGTTAAGAGAATTGACACTGTCCTTATCTCAACTCAGCACGACCCTGATGTAACTCAGGAACAGATCAAGAAGGACTTAATTGAGTACGTAGTAAAGCCTATCATTCCAGCTGAGCTACTTGATGATGAAACTAAGTACTATGTAAATCCTACAGGTAGATTCGTAATTGGTGGTCCTCACGGAGATAGCGGACTTACAGGAAGAAAGATCATAGTAGATACTTACGGTGGATATGCTCACCATGGCGGTGGTGCATTCAGCGGTAAGGACCCTACAAAGGTAGATAGATCAGCAACTTATGCAGCTAGATATGCAGCTAAGAACATCGTTGCTGCTGGCATTGCAGACAAGGTTGAAATTGAGCTAGCATACGCTATCGGTATTGCAAAGCCTGTATCCATCCTAGTAGATTCATTTGGAACTGGTAAGATCTCTGACGATAAGATTGCTGAACTAATAGAAAAGAACTTCGACCTTACTCCAGGCGGAATCATCAAGAGCCTAGACCTGAGAAGACCAATCTACAAGCAGACTGCAGCATACGGTCACTTCGGTAGAACAGACATTGATCTTCCATGGGAAAGATTAGACAAGGTAGAAGAATTAAAGAAACAAGCTAATCTATAGCGGATAGCCCCTAGCACAGGGGCTATTTTTTATGGCAAAACTCGCTCATAAAAGTGTAAAAAATCTCAAAAACTCGCTCATAAAAGTGTAAAAAATCTCAAAAACTCGCTCATAAAAGTGTTGAAAAGGGGAATTTCGCAGCAGAGGCTTTAAGCAAGCAAGGATATGGCTTGTATTATAAAGGAGGAGGACTTCTTTTGATGGCCTAATAGCCATGGGAGATGCCACTCAGCTTTGGGGACTAAATGAAAGCACCCTTAGAAAAGCCATTGCATACGGAAAACTTGTAAACGGAGTGGACGTTTGCAAGTATGGGAAGCAGTGGGTAATATCCATGGATGCCCTTGAGCGTGAATACGGAAAGCAGAAGATATAAAAAAGCAGACATTTTTGTCTGCTTTTATCTTTTTAATAGTCTATACAAAAATCTTAGGTGAGCCTTGTTTAAGTCATTTAAGATTTTCTTAGCCGCCTTTACGGTCTTCACAACAGGATGGTTGTTTATGCGTGCATGTTTCTCTATATCCTTGTATGCTTTATCTATTTGCTCCAAGAAGATGTTGGCAATTTTCTGCTGACCTTCAGTATCTGGATGGAATAGATAAGGAGTTCCATGATCTGTTGTTTCAGGGTTTAGAGATATTTCTGAAATATCCGCAACATAGTATCTACGAATCTTTCCCTTAGTAGCGTTCTTTTTAATGTCCTTGTTTATCTCCTCAATGTATGGAGTTGCAACATCATTGAATGTCTTTGTGATACTGCTAATGGTTGCAAAGTTACCAAACTCCATATCCTTAAATGGATTGATCATGGTGGATACTACAATGATTGCATCATCCTTTGCGTGATCGGTTACATACTTAAGCAAGTTCTTGAAGTAGTAGTTGTTTGCTTCAAGTTCTTCCTTTATGTATTTTTCAAAGGACTTTTGAGCCAGGCTCTTACCTGTCCCTATAATTCCTAGCTGGTAGCCATCGTAAAGCACCCTGTATAGGGCGTTTAGATAATCTGTTGGATTAAAGGTAGGCTTTTTTAGTATGGCCGAGAATTTATCGTAGTCCTTCTTTAGCATCTTCGCCTTTGTGCTATTGCCCATCTTTTCGAAGGCTCCGCTTACCAGGGATGATAGTATGGTGGTAAGGTCGTTTAGCATAAGGGCAGATATATCGTTTTCTCCAAGCTCGATGGTGATAAGGTCGGCCGTCTCAATGCCCTGCATATATATCAGGGAGTTGATGTCTTCAAACATGTTGTAGAAGGCCTTGCCCGATGTGATGTTGACGAACTTGGTGAAGGTGTCTACGTCATAGTCCCCTTCCTTGTATGGATCAATGCCAAGTATCTGGCAAAGGTGTTTACTCCTTAGCCCAACGTATGAACCGTTAACGCTTGTTGCAGGGTCTGCGCCAACTTTAGTGGCAATCCTGTAAACAAAGCTGGATGGCACCGCATACACGTCTATATTCTTTGAAGAGTCTTCATTGAATCTTCCAAATGTGATGAAACCTGGATTACTTGGATCCTCCTTGCCAGTGATATAGAAGCCGTTACGGCAGCCGGCGGATATGCTATCTCCAATTGCAAGATACGAAAGACTCTTGCTTTGCTCAGTGCTTTGACCTATTGCGGGCATAGTTGCTGTGAATATCAGGCATACAGTAAGTAAGCACGTAATCAGTTTTCTTTTCATTTTTTCACCTTGCTATTTAGTTCCTGAACAGTTTAATACATCATGAATCTTGTGTTGTACCATTCGTTGTATAGCTTCTCTAGCAGGGCCAAGGTACTTTCTAGGGTCGAACTCTTCTGGATGTTCTACTAAGAATTTTCTAACTTCAGCAGTCATTGCAAGTCTAAGGTCAGTGTCAATATTAACCTTGCATACGCCGTACTTAGTAGCTTCCTTGATCATGTCTTCTGGTACGCCTTGTGCGCCAGGAATCTTGCCACCGTACTGGTTGCACTTATCTACAAATTCTGGAATTACTGTAGATGCTCCGTGAAGTACCAGCGGTGTATCTGGAATCAAAGCGTGGATTTCCTTTAGTCTTTCAAAGTCTAGGTAAGGAGTGCCTTTGAACTTGTATGCGCCATGGCTAGTTCCAATAGCTACAGCCAGTGAATCTACTCCAGTTCTTTCTATGAACTCCTTAGCTTCCATAGGATCAGTAAATGTAGCGCTTCTAGCATCTACGTTTACATCATCTTCAATTCCTGCTAGCTTACCAAGCTCAGCTTCTACCACAACGCCTCTAGGGTGTGCGTAGTCTACAACCTTCTTGGTAAGGGCGATGTTCTCTTCAAATGGCAGCTTTGAGCCGTCAATCATAACTGAAGTGAATCCGCCATCGATGCAGTCCTTACATATTTCAAAGTCTGCGCCGTGGTCCAGGTGAAGACATACATCTACGCCTGTATCAATAATTGCAGCCTCTACCAGCTTTACCAGGTATGCAGGTCTTGCATACTGTCTAGCTCCGGCAGATACCTGCAGGATTAAAGGCGCATTTTCAAGCTGTGCAGCCTGAACGATGCCCTGAATAATTTCCATGTTGTTTACGTTGAAAGCTCCAATAGCATAATCCTTATCTAAAGCTTTCTTGAACATTTCCTGTGAAGTAATTAGTGCCATGTTCCCTCCTTATTGTGTAACAAGTTTACAAATATCTGACCTAGTTGATCCAGCCTTAAAGGTGAATGTGGTGGCCTTAATATTCTCAGGCTTTACGCCTGCTTTCTTACATATCTTCTCATACTGGGCGTAGCTAGTGAAAAGTTCCTTTTCAATTAGACACTCTACAGCGCCTACTGCAGATCCGCCCTTAACTGTAACCTTAACGTCTTTTGTTAGCTTACCATCTTCCCATACTCCCTGTGGTTCAGGTTCTGGTGCTGGTTCTGGTTCTTCAGAAACCACTTCTGGCTCCTCGGATACCTGCTGAACCTGTATGGTATCTCCCAGTGTATTAGGGTAATCCATGATAACGTGCATCCTCCAAGCGATGGCTAGGCAAGCCAGTAATAGGATTAGAATTGCTATCAGGATATCGTTGGATTTGTATATAAAGTTTTTGAATTTTCTCATGTCGTCACCTCTAGTACTAATTTAACATATTTGAACTTTTAAATCTACCTCTTTTAGTGTATAATATATACGCTATGATCACATTTAGTATTGAGAAAAATGATGCTAATCAGAGGCTGGATAAATTTTTAAAGAAATATCTAGCTAGCGCATCACTAAGCCACATATACAGGATAATACGTAAGGACCTAAAGGTTAACGGAAAGCGTGCTAAGGAGGAGACCCTTCTAAAGGAAGGTGACGAGATCAGCATATATATCTCCGATGAGGATTTTGAGAAGTTCACAAGGAAAAAGGAAACCTTTAAGGCGAAGAAGCAGTTTGGCATAATCTACGAGGATGAAAACATACTTGTGGTGAATAAGCCGGCTGGTCTACTTACCCATGGCGACAGCAAGGAGAAGAAGAACACCTTATCTAACCAGGTGATAGACTACCTGATAGCCACAGGAAGCTACAATCCTAGAACTGAGAAGTCCTTTAAGCCTGCATCTGTAAATAGGCTAGATAGAAACACCTCTGGCCTGGTCATCTTCGGTAAGAGCCATGATGGTCTAAAGGCCTTAAATGCCATGACCATGGATAAGGATGCTCTTGAGAAGATTTACCTTACTGTGGTAAAGGGAAAACTGGAAAAGCCAGTTCATCTAAAGGACAAGATGGAAAAGGACGAGGCATCTAACAGGACTAAGGTCCTATCACTAGATGAGGATGGCAAACTGATGGAGACCATAGCTACTCCAATTAGGACAAATGGAAAATATACACTGGTTCAGGTTAGAATACTTACAGGAAGGACTCACCAGATAAGGGCGCACCTTGCAGCAATCGGTCATCCTGTAGTAGGAGATATTAAGTATGGCGGAAGGGCCTTAGGTCTAACAACCCAGCTACTTCATGCTCATACCTTAATATTTAGCAATCCGCCTGAGGAAATACAATATATGAAAGGAAAGGAACTGGTAGCCCCAATGCCGCCTGCTTTTGAGAAGGTGCTTGGTGATGCCAGGCTAAGATAAAATGGACGAAGAAAAGATCATTCAAATGGATGAGGAAGTAGTAAGAAAGAAACAGAAAAGGGAAAACACTATGGAATGGATCAAGGACATACTAATCGCAGTAATTATTGCTGTGTTAATAATGCAGTTTGTTCGCCCAACCATAGTAAGGCAAAGCTCTATGGAGCCAAACTTCTATTCTGGCCACTATCTGCTTTTATCTAAGCAGGCGTATGGCCTATTCGGTAATGACCCTGAGTACGGTCAGATCGTGGTATTCCAGTCTGAGCTTCCTGGAGATAACGGAAGAGATAAGCTATTGATCAAGCGTGTAATTGGTCTTCCTGGTGACACTATCCGTCTAAAGGATGGAGATGTATACAGAAACGGTGAAAAGATCACTGAGGAATATCTGGACTCTTCTGTACAGACATACTCGCCATATGGCCTAGACTATTTCTATGAGGTACCTGATGGCAAGTACTTCTTGATGGGAGATAACCGTGAGGTAAGCATGGACTCTAGATTTGAAGAGGTAGGCTTTGTAAGTAAGGATGCAATAGTTGGTAAGGTCGTATTAAGGCTTTATCCGTTTAACATGATAGAGACATATAAGTAAATGGGAAAGAAAGAGATAAAATTAGCAGCGAATAACAAGAAGGCTCGTCACGACTACTATATAGACGACACCTATGAGGCTGGCTTAGTACTTACTGGTACTGAGATTAAGTCTGTTAGGGCTGGGAAGGTTTCCATCAAGGAAAGCTATGCTAAGGCTAAGAATGGTGAGGTCTATGTATATGGCATGCACATTGCTCCTTATGAGCAGGGCAACATCTTTAATGTTGAGCCTTTAAGGCCTAGGAAGCTTCTGCTTCACAAGCGCGAAATCCTAAAAATTGAGCAGCTGGTGAAGGAGCAGGGGCTTACCTTAATTCCGCTGACTGTATATATAAACGAGGCTGGCAGGGCTAAGATGGAGCTTGCCATTGCTCGTGGTAAGAAGAATTACGATAAACGTGAGGATATAGCTAAGAGGGATGCTGCAAGGAGAATGCAGCAACTGAAGAGAAAGTAGGTTAAAATGAGTAATAAATCGGCTAGACACAACAAGAAGTTATTAAAGGCACAGAAGAATCTTAGAAGGGCATATTTTGGCCTTATCTGTGGTGCTATTGCAACCATCATTGCTTGGGTTCTTCTAACCATTAATATATATAACCACAATCCTATCGCACCGTCTGCAGTATTTGCTGGTGTGATGACTCTAATCTTCATACTTAACATTGTTGCTTTAGATTCCAACAAGAAGAAAGTGGAAAAGTTCCCTGCTGCTCAAAGAACTAAGGACGGCATCAAGATCATTCCACCTACTAAGAAGGAATTACAACAGCAAGAACTTGCTAAGCAAAAGAAGAAGGGTAAGAATTACTAGGGGATGTAAAGGTTTCGACGGGGGCGTGGAAACTGGATAAGCGAGTCGTAGCGCCATCTACGTTAAAAGGGCCGTTTAAAAAGAAACGCTAAAACTAACAACAATTTCGCATTAGCTGCTTAGTTCAGCACGCGTGTCAGCCTGGGTTTCCCTGTAGGCCCAGAATCTGGCATCGACTATACAGGACAACTTTACGTGAGTTCTCGGTAGCGTAAAGGAACTACGAGATAGCCAAGGCTTAAGTTTGTCGGAAGACGTAGGCTGAGGCGAAACACCAAATTACCGACTGCACTCGGAGAAAATCCTTTGGAAATACCTTCGGACAGGAGTTCGACTCTCCTCATCTCCACCATTTTTAACACACAATATTAAATATATATAATTGGAGGTAAGAATTATGTATTGTACACATTGCGGATCAGAAATAGATGATAAGGCTGTTGTATGTCCTAACTGTGGAGTTGCTACAGCAAATGCTGTAGTAAAGGATAAATCTAAAATAGCTGCAGGACTACTAGGAATCTTCCTAGGAGGACTAGGTATTCACAAGTTCTATCTTGGCTACAAGAAGGAAGGCATTATCATGCTAGTAGTTAGCTTAGTAGGTATATTCCTAACTCTTGGCATTGCTACTTCAGCAATAGGCATCATTGGAGTCATTGAAGGAATTGTATACCTGGTTAAATCCGATGAAGAATTCGAACAGACATATGTCAAAGGCTATCACGGATGGTTCTAAGACAAAAAAGCTAAGGCCGCATCAAGCGGTCTTTTTTAATGGGATGAAAATGGTACAAACCACATAAATCAACGTGTTTCGACATTTAGAGATGGAAAAAATTGTCGAAATATGGTATAATGCAGCTGTCTATATTGGAGGAAATAATATGGAAAAAATCATTGAAGAACTAAAGAAATTCAACGAAGAAAGAGACTGGGATCAGTTCCATACTCCAGAGAATTTGGCTAAATCCATAGCTATTGAATCTGGTGAATTATTGGAGTGCTTCCAGTGGAATAACGATTATGATAAAGACGATGTCTGTGAGGAACTTGCAGACGTATTCTCATACTGCTTTATGTTAGCAGACAAACTTGACGTTGATGTTGAGACTATCATTCTAGATAAGCTAGAAAAGACCAAGAAGAAATATCCTGTTGAAAAGGCAAAGGGTGTTAGCACTAAATACGATAAGTTATAGGTAAGGTTATGGCTACAATTGATACTTTTGCATTTGATGTAAATGTAAGCGACAACTTAAAATCGGTAAGACATTATGGCAAGAATATCGGTGAGAACTGGCCAATAGTTTACGTTATCAATAACGATGAAGAAGCGTATATAGGCGAAACACATCATGCTTCTGTTAGAATGGTGCAGCATCAGACTAACCCAGATAGAAACAGGCTAACTGAGATTAGAATCATAAGTGGAGATGACTTCAACAAATCAGTTATTCTTGACCTTGAGTCATTTCTAATTCAGCACATGGGAGCTGATGGAAAGTATAAGCTGCAAAATGGAAACAATGGCCTTCAAGATCACGACTACTATAACCGTAACTTCTACCAGGAAGAGTTTAGAAAGATTTGGAACAAACTTAAAAAAGAGGGTGTAGTAAATCGTTCAATAACTGAGATTGAGAATTCTAACATATATAAATACTCACCATACAAGTCTCTTGGTGAGGATCAGATAATGGCTGAAAAGGAAATCCTTTCAGCATTTGCCCAGTACAGCAATAGGCCTGATGGTGTAACCATCATCGTTAGAGGTGGTGCTGGCACAGGAAAGACAATACTGGCCATTTACCTTATGAAGCTATTTGCAGATGTAAAGAACAAGGTGAATATCCCAGGAATTATGGATGAACACCTAGATGAAGATGCAGAAACCATTACAGCTTCTGAAAGCCTAGCTGACATCAACAAGATAGGAATTGTATTTCCGCAGAGTACGCTTAAAGAATCAGTGAAGGATGTATTTAAGAGTATCGGCGGCTTAAGCAAGGATATGGTTTTATCTACTAAGGAAGTAGTAGATGAGTATGTAAGAACTGGTGAACAGTATGATCTGCTAATAGTTGACGAAGCACACAGATTAAAATGCAGAAATAAAGGGCATCTTCAAAACTATCAATTCTTTGATGGATGCAGCAGAGCTTTAGGTATCGACAAGATGGAAAGCACCGAGCTTGATTGGATACTAAGGTGCAGCAAGAACCAAATCATCTTTAGAGATGAGCTGCAAACAGTAAGGCCTTGCGATATTGATGGCGAAGCTTTCAATGGAATCATCGAAAAGAAATATGGCAGAGAGCCAGTCATCCTAGGACTGGATACACAGTGGAGATGTGAAGGCGGCAATGGATATATTAACTATGTTAGAAATATCCTAAGCAACATAGATCAGCCAAAGAAGCATTTCGATAACTACGACTTTAAGCTATATAAAGACGTAGACAAGATGGTCAAGGACATAAAGGAATTAAACGATAAGATTGGTCTATGCCGTAATGCTGCAGGATATGCATGGAAATGGGCATCAAAGAAGGATAAGTCTGCATATGACATACATATCCAAGGACACGATTACAGGTGGAATAGCACATATACAAACTGGATTGCAAAAGATACCTCAATAGATGAAATCGGATGCATTCATACATTACAAGGCTATGACCTAAACTATGTTGGATTAATAATAGGAGAAGATATTAAATACAACCCACTTACTCATGAGATATATGCTGACAAAGATTGTTACTATGATCAGCAAGGAAAATCTGGAGTAGCATTTAAACCAGACGAATTAAAACAATATCTTCTAAACATCTACTTAACACTGATGACTAGGGGCATCAAAGGCACATACCTATACATATGTGATGATGCGCTTAGGGAATACTTTGAGAACTATGTAGAGGTAAAATAATGGGTTAAGTTTACCTACTACGCCAGGAGAGACTCAAGATATATGAGCGTGACATATGAATTCATTTAATTTACCACAAAGTGAACAACTGAATACACAATGCCTTGCACGCATATTTGATAACAAGAGCGAAAGCTATAAGTTGTTTTGGTTTAAGGCAATTTTGGAGCATGTGCTAAAAGGTGAAACAGAAATATCTTTTGATTCCCTTGTAAATAGTATGATTAAGAATGCGTGGTACATGGTCTCGGAGTACAAACTAAACTTGGGTCCAGCAGATGCAATAGAGGAGACGGTACTTCATCTTCATACAATCAGCGGAATTGCGCCTTCTGAGAAGGAAGATAAAATTATTTCCTTCATAAAGCAGTGCAATGATCCAAAGTTTATTAGTCTAAAGAAAAGACTTTGCACAATGGTGCCATATAGGCTTCAAGCTCCGTTTATGTCAGATATGCCTAGCCCAGTTTGGAAAAAGAGGTCATCGGTAATCGAATATATAAATGGGCAACAAGGCATGATATATTATCTGGAGCCAGGGAATAGCATCTTAGATATGCGAGTATTAGTCACTCCGTTATGGGCTGACTATCTAAAAGCAAATGCTGGCATATTGATGGGATGGATAGACTACAATATGATCATATATTTACAACGTAGGAACCCAAGTGTTCCAGGAATATCAAGTAAGCTTTATCCACCACAGGCACGACAATTAGGAGCTGCAAAGGTTTACTGGAAAGCTGTAATTAGAGCATCTCAAGTTAAAAAACCTTTGTTAGATATATACTCAGATGAGATACTTGCTGAAAAGAGCATTTCTATAGACCATTTTATCCCGTGGTCTTACGTTGCCCATGATGAACTATGGAATCTAATTCCAACAACAAGAAGTATCAATAGCAGCAAAAGCAACAACTTGCCAGAATGGAAGACTTACTTTCATAGGTTATGTGAAACGGAATACTTTGCATATCAATTGGTTAACGAATATGATCACATGAGGGATTTGCAAGAGGCTGTTGAAAAATGCATGAAGGATCACGTTAATGATGCTGAGGTAAGGCATAAGCTATATAGACCAGGACAAAGCCAACTGGAATTCTCCAATAGGCTTGAAGAAATTGTCTTTCCAGCGTATGAATCGGCAAGGAATATGGGATTTGGAATATGGAAGTACGAACTATAGATTACTACAACAAGAATGCAAAGGAATATTCACAAAAGACTTTTGATGTGGATATGTCAAAGCTTTGTGATAAATTCCTAAATAAACTAAAGCCAGAAGCGCGAATCCTTGATCTAGGCTGTGGTAGTGGACGTGACTCACAATATTTTTTAAGTCGAGGATTTGATGTCTACCCAGTAGATGGTTCAAAGGCACTATGCAAAATAGCATCGCAAAACATCGGCATAGAGGTGAAGGAATTACTGTTTGACGAGCTTGACTTTCACGAGGAATTTGATGGTGTGTGGGCATGTGCTTCATTACTACATGTGCCAAAGCCTGAACTACCAGCTATTCTAACTAAGGTCCACCAAACTTTGAAGGATGATGGTATTTTCTTCGTGTGCTTTAAATACGGTGATGGAGAAGAAGTGCGTGAAGGCAAGCATTACACCGATATGACAGAAGAGGTGCTGCAGAAAGTATTGCAGGAACATGGCTTTGAAATATTAGATCTGTTCATTACTGGCGATTCAATTAAGAACAGAGATGAAACCAAATGGGTTAATGCAATAGGAAAGAGAAAGTGACGATACTGCCACTGGCGTAAGCTAGTGGCAGTATTCAAATTAATTGCATTTAATTTTTATTTAAGGGTATGAATTCATTCTAGCAATGCACCGTTTTTAGGACATACAGTTTTGTACAATTAAAGAAAAAAGGCTACAAAGGAGGGCACTATGAAAATAGAAAATTTTGTAAGACAATATAAGCTTTCAAAGACTTTAAGATTCAAACTAATTCCTATAGGCAAAACTGAGGAGTATTTTGTTGCAAGAAAACTATTAGAAGAGGATGAAGAACGTGCTAAAGACTATAAAGTTGTAAAAAAGCTAATGGATGAATGCCATAAGAAGTTTATCAACGATTGCCTGGCTAAATTTGAACTTACAGGTTTGGAAGAATATTGGGATATATATTCTAAAACTAACAAAGATGATAAAGACAAAAAAGCATTGGATAATTTGGCTTCAAACTTAAGAAAGCAAATTGGAGATGTCTTTAAAGTAAATAAATATACAGACCTAAAAAGCAAAACAATTGTTAATGAGTATGCATGGGAATTTGCAAAAACTGACGAAGAAAAGAAAGCACTTGAGAATTTTGCTAAATTCACAACATACTTTAGAGGCTTTGAAGAAAACAGAGAGAATATGTACACTTCCGAAGGTAAATCAACAGAGGTTGCATACAGAGTGGTTGATCAGAATTTAGGTTTCTTCCTGGATAATTTAAAGAACGCAAAGGACATTATTGATTTACTAGATGAAGACAAAGTGCTAAAACTACAATCTAATTTCCCATACGCTTTTAACGATGAATGCAAATTCTATGATGTTGAGTTCTTCAATAAATGCCTTACACAAGAAGGCATAGATAAGTACAACCAATTCATAGGCGGCTTTTCTCTTTCTGCAGGGGAAAAGATTCAAGGTTTGAACGAGTGTATCAATGAGTATTGCCAAAAGAACAAGGTTAAACTAGCAAAGATGAAAATGCTTTACAAGCAAATTCTAAGCGATAGGGAAACCATCTCATTTGTATTAGATGCTTTTGATAAGGATCAAGATGTATTAGATGCAATCAACGCCTTTTATAACGATAGTGACGATGAAAGAAGATCTGTAAAAGATAGCATTCAATCTTTAACTGATATTCTTTCTAATATCGATACCTTTGATTTAAATAAAGTGTTTGTATCTGCTAAAGACTTTGCTGCGGTTTCAAAGCTAGCAGGTAACTATAGACTGATTCAAACAGGTATTGAGCGTCAATATGATATTGACAAAGGCTACGACAACCTAACTGCAAAAAAGAAAGAAACACATTTCGATAAGCGCAGTAAGTATATCCAAGGCATAAAGGAACTATCCCTATTTGACGCACAAAAGTATGTAAGCATTGTTGAGGATGCTTCACTTGTTCAAGCAATAAAGGCAAAGGTTGTTGAACTGGATGACGAAGTGAAATCAAGCTATGCTAAAGCAGAAGAAGTAATTACTTCACAATATTCGGACGATAAAAAACTAGCCAAAAATGACAAGACAATTGAAATAATCAAGGCGTTTTTAGATGCGGTTCTTGCATATGATCAGTTTGTAAGGATGTTTGATGGACAATCCATAAAGGAAGAAAAGGATGAAATCTTCTATGGAGAAGTTTCCAATCTTCACATGAATATGGATGGACTTGTATCTTTATATAATAAGACAAGAAACTATATAACAGCTAAGCCATACTCTAATGATAAGATTAAACTGAATTTTGAAAACCCTCAATTCTTAGGTGGATGGTCAAAGAGTAAAGAAAAAGATTATCAGTCAGTTTTATTTGTAAAAGACAATAATTACTATTTGGGAATAATGCCAAAAGATTGTAAAAAAACATTTGATGAAATTCCTGAAACTGATGGTCAGCCATGTTATAAGAAAATGGTGTATAGTTTGCTACCTGGGCCAAACAAGATGTTGCCAAAGGTTTTCTTTAGTAAGAAAGGGTTGAAAAATTATCAGCCACCTGAAGAAATATTATCCATATATAAGAACGAAACATTTAAGAGCGGAAAAAACTTCTCATTGGATGATTGCCATAAACTTATTGATTTCTATAAGGAAAGTATAGCTAAGAACCCCGAATGGGATAGTCTGGACTTCTCGTTTCTGAAAACAGAATCTTACGAAACAATCGCTGATTTTTATAGAGAAGTTCAAAATCAAGGTTACAAACTAGAATTTGTTGATGTTCCAGAATCATACATAGATTCATTAGTGGAAGAAGGAAAACTATATTTATTCCAAATCTATAATAAGGATTTTTCAGAACACAGCAAAGGAACTCCAAACTTACATACGCTATTCTTTAAGATGGTTTTCAATGAAATAAATCTTAAGAATACTATCTTCGCATTAAATGGTGGTGCGGAGTTGTTCTATAGAAAACCTAGTTTGAAGCTTTCGGAGACTGCAATACATACAGCTAACGAGCCTATAAGCCATAAGAATCCAATGACAGAAGGAGAACATAGTATATTCGTTTATGACATTATCAAAGATAAAAGATATACTAAACCTCAGTTCAATTTCCATGTGCCAATTACTATTAATTTCACATCAAATGATAGTGCAGTTGGATTTAATAACTTGGTAAGGGAAGATTTAAAGGAAAGCAATGACACATACGTTATAGGTATCGATAGAGGAGAAAGAAATTTAATATATGTTTGTGTTCTTGATAAGAATGGCAATATAGTAGAACAAAAGAGCCTAAATATTATAGGCAATACAGATTATCATGCAATTCTTGATAAGAGAGAAAGTGATAATAAGGATTCCAGAAAATCTTGGACAACAATACAAGGCATAAAGGACATAAAGGAAGGCTATGTTAGCCAGGCTGTTCATGAAGTATGTAAACTTGTGGAGAAGTACAATGCAATAATTGTAATGGAAGATCTTAACATTGGCTTTAAAAATTCAAGAATTAAAGTTGAAAAGCAGGTTTATCAAAAGTTTGAGAAGATGCTAATCGACAAATTAAACTATATGTGTGACAAGCAAAAGGAATTTGATGAGATTGGCAGTGTCCTTAATGGCTATCAGCTTACTAACAAATTTACTAGCTTCCAAAAGATGGGTAAGCAAAATGGTATCATTTTCTACATCCCTGCATGGTTAACTAGTAAAATCGATCCTACAACTGGATTCGTTGATTTGATGAAACCTAAATATGAAAGTGTTGAAAAAGCGAAAGCTTTCTTTGGCAAGTTTGATGACATTTCATATAACGCTAGTGAGGGTTATTTTGAATTCAGGTTTAACTATGACAACTTTGACAGAGGAGTTACTTCCTGGAGAAAAGATTGGACAGTATGCACAAACGGTGAAAGAATTGCATCATTTATTAATCCAGAGTTAAACAACAATTGGGATCAAAGGACTGCGTTGTTAACAGAGGAAATGAAGGAACTATTTGAAAAGTTTGGAATAGACTACTCAGTTAATCTAAAGCAGCAAATATGCGATATGGACAGTAAAGAGTTCTTTAGTAAACTGACTCACCTATTATCCTTAACTCTTCAAATGAGAAACAGCATCATAAACGGTGAAAGGGATTACTTAATATCTCCAGTAAAGAATTCAAAGGGATACTTTTTCAATAGCGATTTCGCACGCGAAAATGAGCCAAAGGATGCGGATGCAAATGGTGCTTACCACATAGCACTAAAGGGGCTTTGGGCAGTAAAGCAAATAAAAGAAGCTGATGATGTAAGCGAAGCAAAGCTAGCTATAAGCAACAAGCAATGGCTTGAATATGCACAAAGCAGATTCTAAGTATGGACGATTTAATAGCAATTACTTTATTAAATGATTTCATATTTTGCCCTATATCCATATATTTTCACAAACTTTATGCTGATGTTGAGCAATTTGTCTATACGGGAGAAAAACAACTGAACGGGCTGCAAGCACATAAATCCATAGATAAAACTAGCTTTTATGATAAACGTAATGTTTTAAAGGGTGTAGATGTCTATAGTCAAGAATATGGTCTAATTGGAAAGATAGATATTCTTGACTTAGACTCTATGACATTGATAGAACGCAAGAAAAATATAAAAAAGGTCTATGATGGATACGTATTGCAGCTATATGGACAGTATTTTGCGTTGACAGAAATGGGATACACCATTGAAAGATTAGTTCTACATAGCATGGATGATAACAAGAATTACGATGTACCTCTTCCTCAAAATTCGAACTACTATTCCAAATTGTTTATCAATGTGCTTAATAGTTTAAAAACTATGGATATATCTGAATATCAGCAGACAAATATAGAAAAATGCTTAAATTGTATTTACTTTGAAATATGCGATAGGGGGATCACCAATGATTAGCCTACCAGATTTTAAATTTAAGCAAATTGTTTTGTATTATCCAAATGAGGGCGAGAAAATAGCTGTAAAAAACGATAATCTTGTTGTTAAAGACTCAGATGGGAAGATTAAATTTCAAGTGACCGCATATAGATTATTTGCAATATTTGTTGTGGGTAGCACTACTATTACAACTGAGATAATACGCAAGTCAAAAAAGTACGGTTTTTCAATTTGCTTGTTTTCGTCAACGATGAAACTATATGAAGTAATTGGCCACAAAATAGAAGGCAATACATTACTACATAAAAAGCAATATTCATATAGCAGCTTGGATGTTGGAAAGAAGATAATTGAAAATAAAATTCATAACCAGGCAAGGGCCATTTCAAAGATTAGGGGTAAAACGAAGAACCAAGTAGAAACAATAAAAAAACTAAATAATAGCGCAAGTAATTTAGCTATGAATGACTATTCACTCCTTCAAATATTAGGCATTGAAGGAACGGCATCAAAAGCCTATTTTAACGGCATATTTGATACTACAGGATGGAATAGAAGATGCCCTAGAATAAAGACAGACTATATAAATGCGACATTGGATATTGGCTATACTATTCTTTTTAATGTCATAGATGCTTTGCTAAGAATTTATGGATTCGATACGTACTATGGTGTACTGCACACATGCTTTTATATGAGGAAATCATTGGTATGTGATATTATGGAACCGTTCAGACCTATCGTAGATATGCGCATTAGAAAAGGCATTAATTGGGGCGAAATAAAGGAAAGTGACTTTAAGATAATAGGCAATAAATATGTTCTAGAATGGAAGAATTCACCAAAATATACTCAAATGCTACTTAGAGAAATCTTGAACTATAAGGAAGAGATATTTCTATACATACAAGGATATTATAGGAATTTCATGAAGGGGCCAACACCAGAACTGATTAAGGAGTTTGAATACAAGTAAGTATGATAATAGTAAGTTATGATATTAGCAGCGACAAACTCCGTAGACAATTCTCTACGTTCATTTCAAAGTTTGGGTATAGGCTGCAATATTCAGTATTCGAGATAAAGAATAGCGAGCACATTTTAAATAATATAAGGACAGAAATTCAAAACAATTTTGGTAATAGGTTTTCAGATGAAGATAGCGTGATCATCTTCCAATTGTCTAACACATGTAAGATAGAAAGATATGGATATGCCAAACATGATGAGGATGACTTATTAATAATTAAATGATGCAAGGCTAGGTTAGTTACAATAATATACACAGGCATATGAGTTATTAACGAACAAATATTAGTACCAGGACACAAAATATTAGGCGAAAGAAGTAACCAATTTTGTAAATACCCCCTTGTTAGGGTTAATAACTAACTTATAATTTCTACTTATGTAGATC
>JAKSSK010000014.1 GCA_024403135.1 Clostridia bacterium | reverse complement strand
TTAATAATCTAATTTAATTATTTTACTAACTTAGCATCTTCGTCGATGAAGTCTCTGAAGTCACCCATGATTGCGTGAGGTACAGGGATATCGATCATAGTCTTTAGACCAGGCTTAGCATTGATTACATGAGGAATAGTGTTCATGATCATAGCCATAGTTCCGATTCCGCCTTCGATTTCTGGAGTGTTTAACATATTTACAGGTGGAACACCTTCAATAGTTACATAGTCACCAGTTACGATACCAACTTGTTCAGGTTCGATTTGTTGAGGGTGATCCATTTCGATCTTAGTTTCGCCATCAACGTTAACCCATCCCTTCATAGCTACGCCTGCTACTGAACCCTTAGCAGCGAATCCATAAGGTGATTTTCTGTCAACGTCAGTTACGATTGGTTCCATGTCTTGCCAGAACTTATCGATCTTCCAACCTAAAGCGTCACACATCATCATTGTTGATTCTGCGAATCCAACGTGACCTGCCATAGTTCCGTCAGCTTTTCTCTTTTCGAATTCTTCTACTGAGATACCGATACCTTGTTCTTCCATTACAGCTGGACCGAATGGTGATAATGAGTTTTGTCTCTTTGATACGATGTGATCTACTGATTCACAAGCACCTGTCCATAGGATTACTAGTAAGTCCATGATTAGACCAGGGTTGATACCAGTACCAAGAACTGTAACGCCATTCTTCTTAGCAACTTCGTCTAACTTCTTAGCTAGTTCTGGTTCTTGAGCTTGAGGATATGCCATTTCTTCTGCTGAAGTAATTACGTTCATACCTCTTTCCATTACGAATACAAGCTTGTCATAAACTTTAGCTGTGAATGAGTCTGTGCAAACTACTACGATATCTGCTGCGCCAGGAACGATTGTTTCTTCTGCAGTCTTAACGATAACGTCTTCTCTGTCTCCTCTTTCGATTCCAGGAACTACGTCGTATAGGCTCTTACCAAGCTTGTCACCGATATCGATTGCGCCAACGATATCAACGCCTTGCTTCTTTGATAACATTCTGCCAATTCCGCCGCCCATAGCGCCTAATCCCCATAGGATTACTTTTACATTTTTCATTTGCTTTTTTCTCCTTTTTTAATATAAAAATTTTTATATAAATAGCATTAACTATCCTACCGTATATTATATCTTTTTTACCTCGTTTTAACAAGATATTCCAATGTTTTTTTGTGTATTTTTTAACATAAAAATAGGGCCTTTTAAAGGCCCTAAATGTTAGTTCTTTTTAGCAGCTTTTTCTGCTTTCTTTCTGTGGTAATATTCTGCTGTTGCAGCGAAGATTACGTCACCAGATGAGTTAATAGCAGTTTCGCATGAGTCTTGGATTACACCGATGATGAATCCTACACCTACCATCTGCATTGCGATATCGTTTGAGATTCCGAATAGTGAGCAAGCAAGAGGTATTAATAGTAATGAACCACCAGGAACTCCTGATGCTCCGCAAGCTGATGCAGTAGCAAGTACGCTTAGTAATACTGCGGATGCGAATGATACAGGAACTCCCATTGTGTTAGCTGCTGTAAGTGCTAGCACTGTGATAGTGATAGCAGCACCGTTCATGTTGATTGTTGCGCCTAGAGGAATAGATACTGAGTATAGGTCCTTATCTAATCCTAACTTGTCGCATAATGTCATGTTAACTGGAATATTAGCAGCTGAACTTCTTGTGAAGAATGCTGTAATACCTGATTCCTTTAAGCACTTCATGCAAAGTGGATAAGGGTTTTCTCTTAATACTATGAATACGATTAGAGGGATTACTAGGAATGCCATAGCAGCCATACATCCAACTAATAGAGCGATTAGCTTTCCGTATTCTGTAAAGATTTCAATACCGTTAGTTGATACTGCAGTGTATGCTAGACCAAAGATACCGATTGGGGCAAATTGAATAACCCATCTAACAGCCTTAGTGATAGCATCTGCAAAGTCCTTTAGCATAGCCTTAGTTCCATCGCCAGCGATTAACTTAAGTGCTAGACCGAATACTACAGCCCATACTAAGATTCCAAGCCAGTTTGCATTTGCAATTGAAGCGATAGGGTTTGTTACACAGTTGTTTAATAGGGTGCTAAATACATCACCAATCTTTTGTGGAGCTTCGTCTTCAGCTGCCTTTTGTAAAGTTACAGTTAAAGGGAAGATCTTAGTCATTACTACAGCAAGAACTGCAGCAACGAAAGTGTTTAGGATGTATAGCCCAATTACAGTTTTGAATTGTTTACCAATTCCTGTATTAGCGTTGGCTAATGCGCTAATGACTAGTACGAATACTAGTACAGGTGCAACTGCCTTTAATGCACCTACGAATAGTGAACCAAGTGTTCCAATCCATTGAGCGCTAGGAGCAAGTAATGCTACGATTGCGCCTAAAATAATACCGAATAGGATCTTAAGGATTAAACTTGATTCAGTCCACCATTTGAAAAAGTTCTTCATTTTTATTTCTCCTTAAGTATATATATATTGATACCATTCTATTCTACACAGTAGACATAAAAAAATCAAGGGATTTAGCCCTAAATCCCTTGAAATCACTTGTTTTTAAAATGTTTTTACTTGAATTCTAATGTCTTTCCTTCTCTAACGCATTGATCCAAAAAAATATCTATTAAAGTCTGGTACCCAATGCCTGTTTCCTCTGCCATATCCTTGAAATATTTAATGGTAGTCTTCCTAAGGTTGATTGTTACCTGCTGCTTTAATTTTTTGACGTACGGATTTCTCTTTGCATGGGAAAAATCGTATTCTTCAAGCATGTCCTCTTCATCAACTGTTTTTATATTTTCCATATCTTTCATCTTTTCCATATAATTATAATATAATTATATCAGCAATATGTCAATACCTTTTTAACAGTATCCCACTGCAAGGCCTACCAGTAGCAGTGCTGATGTTAGTACCAGGTTAAGCAGCTGGAATTTAATTGACCACTTGAACCAGTCTCCGTATCCTACATCGGCTAATCCTAGTGAGATTAGAAGCGCTGCATTTGTTGGATAAAGCACGTTGCTGAATCCATCACCGAATGCAAATGCCATGATGCAAAGCTGCGCTGGAATTCCAAACTGGCTTGCTAGAGGAACGATTAGTGGAATCAACATGAATGCCTTGGCTGAACCTGATCCTATGAAGAAGTTCATAACCAGTACAATCAAGTAGATGAACAATATTACTGCCCACTTTGGCATTGTATCTGCAACTCCTACTGCTCCGTTTAGCACTGTATCTAGCACATTTGCAGTCTCTAGTGTGTACTTGATGGATGATGCCATAAGTATCATTAAAACTGCTGGAAGCATGCTTACTACGCCGTTTCCAAAGGAGCCTGCTAGAGTCTTTCCTCCCATACCTGAAGCCAGCGGTGCCACTATACCTGCAACCAGGAACATAAGGGCAACTATTACCATTGTGTAGTCCTGAAGGGCAGGGATGAATGGGCTAAATAGCACAATAACTATTCCAAATCCAATGATTCCACCAAACAGGGCTAAGCCCTTATCCATCTTTTTATCCTTTTCAAAGTCTGTTAAGGCTTTCTTTTCTATTGGCTTTTCCACCTTCTTTGCGTGGCCTCTAACGAAGACCCAAAGCAAAGCGAATATGCATACGAAGGCTATAGCTCTTAGCCATACTCCTGAGAACATTGGAAGTCCTGCTAGGGTCTGCGCTACTCCTACTGTAAATGGATTGCATACTCCTGATGCAAAGCCGCATCCTACTGCAAGTAGGGACATTCCCATGCCTGTAAGCCTATCCCAGCCTAGTGCAAGGGAAAGGGCTACAACTATTGGAACTAGCGGAATGCACTCTTCAAAGGATCCAATTAAAGCTCCCATTGCCATGAAGAAGAACATGATAACTGTCATCAGCTTGTATCTGGACTGACCGAACTTAAATGTGATCTTATCTAGCATATACTTCATTAGGCCGTGCTCTCCTACAGCGTTAAACACTCCGCCAATTACAAGTAGGAATGCTAATACTGCAATGATGGTTGCTGAGCCTTCTGCTCCCAGTACTAAGAATGGTGAAAGCACCCATTTAAAGAATGGAATACCTCCGTCCACATAGTGGAAGCTACCTTTAATTATCTCTCCTGCGGCGTTCCTATCGTATGCTCCTGATGGAATTACGAATGTTAAAATGTATGTTGCAACCATTAAGACGAATATTACAATAATGGCTGTTAAAAAGGATTTGACGCTTACGTTTAAGCCGCCTTCTTTCTTTTCTTTACCCATATTAAACTCTCCTCATAATGCTCTTAAAGAATTCTACAGCTTTTGATAATGTGTCAATATTAATATTCTCGTCTATACCATGGATGCTATCAAGCTGCTGATCGTCGATTAAAAACGGTGCGAATCTCAGGCAGCAATCTGAAACTCTTGAGAAGTATCTGCTGTCGCTTGCTCCGTTCATAATATATGGGGCAGGAACTACTCCTTCGAATACTTCCTTTACTGCCTCTTCACATATCTTAAAGCCTTCGCTTCTGTAGTCCGTAACATTTGATGCAAATCCTGGATCTGGTATCTCCATATCCACGTCATATTTTGCTGCTAAAGCACGGATCTTATCGAAGCTATCCTGCTGGCCCTGGTGGTGACTAAACCTCATGTTTCCAATTACCCAGGCCTCTTGAGGAAGTACGTTTGTGCCGTTTGCACCCTCTGCCATTGTGAAGGCTAGTGTGGTCTTCAGCATTGCTCCTGCTGTAGGTGAAACTCCTGGCATTACCTTTACTAGAAGTGGCTTGAAGATTGCTACATTTCTAAACAGGAATCCTAGGCCTCCCTTGGTTGCCTTTCCCATTCTTTTAAACATTTCCTCTACTACCGGGTTCATCTTGGCGTCAAAGCACTTAGCCTTGTCTGCCTCACTCATGAACTTACCTAGTCTAACTAACGGTGTATCCTTTCCTGGTGTTGATGCGTGTCCACCGCTTGATCTTGCGATGAACTTTAGGTCTGCGCATCCCTTTTCTCCTACGCCTATCATGGCGAAGGTTCCATCTGCTCCACCAATTGGGTCGTACATGATAAAGCCGCCCTCATCTATGGTCATTCTAAAGCGGATACCTCTCTTTTCAAGTTCTGTAGTGATGGTATCTGCACCTTCTCCTGTTGTTTCCTCGGTACATGCCGATTCAAAATATATGTCGCACTCTGGAGTAAAACCTCTGCTTATCATCTCTTCTGCTGCCTGAAGCATTGCCCAAAGGTTACACTTAGTATCCAGTGTTCCTCTGCCCCACAGTTTGCCGTCTTGGATCTCACCTTTAAATGGCTCATGGGTCCAAGGGCCATCTGCCTCTACTACGTCGTGGTGACTCATTAGTAGCACTGGCTGCTTATTTGGATTTTTTCCCTTCCAGCGCATCAGCAGGCTGCCGTCGAAGTCCTCTACTTCAACTGTTTCAAAAAATTTAGGGAACATCTCTTTGATTAGTTCATGAAACTTTCTAAATTTCTCAGGCTGCTTTACATCCATTACGGAGATTGTCTCGCACTGGATCATCTTTGAAAGGACCTGAGCGTACTCTAGATTTTTGTCTAATCTCATAGTCTCCTCCTTACTGTTATATTGGTAAAATTATACCATAGCACAACTTCCGCAGTAAAGAAAAACCTCGGTTTAAACCGAGGCTAAATACATTTCTAGACCTTCAGCAAGGTCTTGGTATGTGGTTTCGAAATCTCCTGTGTACCAAGGATCTGCCACGTCTGTAGGAAGTATCTTCCTAACCTTGCCTTCTGGGTCAGATCCAAGGATTCTCATTAGATTTCTTCTGTTGTTTTCGTCCATGATAAACAGCACGTCGTACTCATCGTAATCTTCCTTAGTGACCTGCCTAGCCCTATGCTTTCCGTAAGGGATGCCCTTTTCATCCAGCTTTCTAGCTGCAGGTGGATAGATCATATTGCCTATCTCCTCTCTGCTTGTAGCAGCTGAGGAACAATACATATCCAGCCCCTTCCTCTTTACCATATCCTTAAACATGTATTCTGCCATCACTGAGCGACATATATTGCCGTGGCATATGAATAAAACTTTTATCATGATAATTGCTCCTGTATATATGCCTTTAAACCTTCTTCGGTTTCAAGGTCATATTTTAATGAAATTTCTTTAAAGTATTTCTTAATTGCATCATTTGTTATTGGCTCGTTGGCGTAGCCATATAGTTTGTTTACGCTATATGCGTCAGCCCATGGTGCTTCCTTATGTGTAATCTTTTCTAGAGTTTTACCGCTATACATGCCAAAGGAGTTTACAACCATATCTATAACATCTCTTTCTTCATCGGATAGTTCATGGAATCTATCCTTAAAGATTACAAATCTCTTATCTTCAATTGGGCTAAACTTAAAGCTTTTAAATACATCGTATACCTTTTCATAGACAGGTCCATGAACCCATGCTTTACACTCCTCTGTAAACAGTGGTTTATCGTACTTCACCATATATATGGCCTGAATATAGTAAAGGAGTTTTTGCAGGGCAAGTGGCGTTATCTCGTTTACCTTTTCAAAGATATATGAGATGGTTAAAAGCATCTTTTCAGATAGTGAATCCACTAATTCCTTTATGTTCTTTGCTGCCATATACGCCTTTTTATATGCAGTATCTCCAATTTTCCCTTTATTCTGATCTAGCAGGGCAATCATATAGTCTGCATCTGCTAGCGCTTTCTGTATAATATTGGAATATTCTGGCGAAGGATACTGTCCCTGCAAGTATCTAGTTACTGTAATCTCACCAAAACCTAGTGCTAGTGAAAGGGGTGCCTTTCCAATGTTATATACATCCATCAATGCGTTAATATCTTCCACTGAAACAAGGCCTTCTTCCTTCCTGTACTGTGCGTCAATAAGTCCAGCGTTGTAGTCCATTAGTCCAGGAAGATTAACCTCTTCACCGCATTCATCGCAGACTGCAGTTACTACATCAAATGCATACTCACGGCCCTTTATGTTATATGCGCGCTTTTCCACTTTAGCTGTATATTTAGTTTCCTTTCTGCACTGGATACAGAATTGAGTTCTATCCTTTTCCATGCCTAACTCCTTCTATTTAAACTGGTATCTCAATGGATAATCTTGCTTGTGAAAAGATATTATTATCACATAAAGATTATCCAGCTTATTAAACTTGATATACAGGGAAACCTTTTCTTCGCTTCCGCCGTGTTTAGGTAATAGCATTGCCTCTTTCCCAAATATATATAAGATCTCCTCTGGATGCTGTGGATGATCGTTATTAACTGCTTCGGAAAAATCCTCAACCTGTAAATCTAATATGATCTCCTTGCATCTTGATTCAGAAAAGACGTAGTCAATATATATGCTCTGGTTTTTAGACCGAGGGGATATTTGGTATCTCCCACGTCTTACAGATTCCTTAACCTCTTTTAGGTATTCCCCCACTTTATCTCTAGTAACTTCCAATAAGGTCCCCTCCTTATCTTAATATACCACCATATTACCTCTATGATAGACTTTTGTCAATATCCTATCATCAATATAAAAGGTGGCATATTTATGCCACCTATTTCTTCTTGTATGTTAATCCCCTACCACGTTTGTAGTAGATTTCCTTAGTGTATTTTAGATTCTCTTTATCGAACTTTGGAATGTTTACTGGAAGCTTACCTGTAGCCCCATATGTTCCAAGTATTACCTCTACTCCTGCCACAATATTAGGTCCAAAGGCTTTCTTTGGTGAAACCACCTTGCCAGTAAGGGCCTCTGTTGGATCTAGTGTGGAGCCTTTGCAGCCATATACTCCAACCTTTGCATTAGCGTTGGTATATAGCTGAAGGTCGTATGGGTTATCCACCGACATTACCACTGAAACCTTGTCGTTTTTCTTGCAGTAGTTAACCACATTTCTAGGAAGCAGTGAGAACCAGTTGCCGTAGCTCATGGCAGTCTTACTGGATACCTCTGATGTAACTATTACAATATTGGCCCAGTCTACAGCCTTCTTCAGATCTCCTGTTACCTTGCTAATTCCGTTATAGCAGAAGGTCTTTACCTTTGCTCCATCTGGAACTGAGCCTGCCTTCTTACCTCTGTTCCACGCTAATATGCCTTGGGCTGTTTCGTTGGAATATGGTGATAACATCAAAACTTTTGAGCTCTTCTTCAGCTTTAATGGCAGTACCTTATCCTTGTTCTTTACTACTGTAACAGCCTTAGCTGCTATCTTTCTTTCAGCATTTCTATTGGCTTTACAGCCTACTACGCTAGTAGCATTTTCCACTGTAATGCTTGCTTGATCGTAGTCTAGGATGCCTCTCTTTTCCTTTAGGGTAACGATTCTAGTTACAGCATCGTTAAGTCTTTCCTCTGAGATATATCCCTTCTTAACCGCTTTCTTTACTCCAGCAATTATCTTATCTATCCTCTTTAGATCTGCCTTCTTGTTTAGGCCTGTTGCTGGCATACATATCATATCCACACCTGCTGCAAGGGCTTCTACACATGCCTGTACCTCGTCATATGTATCCGCTATACCCTGCATGTTCATACCGTCTGTAACTACTACGCCCTTAAAGCCCATATCTCCTTTAAGAAGGTCAGTTATGATCTTCTTTGACATGGTTGCAGGTCTCTTCTCATCCTTTCCAGTCTTATCTGAATGGATGGTAGTGTTATCTACATTAGGATAAAGAATGTGTGCAGTCATTATCATGTCTATACCATTATCTATGGCTGATTGGAATGGCACTAGCTCATTCTTCTTAAGCTTTGCTAGGCTCTTCTTTACTACTGGTAGGCCATAGTGGGAGTCCACATCTGTATCTCCATGTCCAGGGAAGTGCTTTCCGCAGGCTATTACTCCATACTCATTAATGCCTGAAATTAGAGCATTGCCGTAGGAGCTTACTGTCTCTGGTAAATCTGAGAATGACCTAATTCCAATTACAGGATTGCCAGCATTGTTATTAACATCCAGCACTGGCGCTAGGTCTGTATTTATGCCGCAAGCCGCTAGTTCAGCACCTATTATTTCTCCACACTTAGTAGCGTTAGCCACATCTCCTGTAGCTGCAAGGGCCATGTTGCCTGGCAGTGCTGTACCTGATCCTAGGCGGTATACAAGGCCGCCTTCTTGGTCTGTTGCAATTAAAAGAGGAAGGCCTGTATTTGCTTTCTGCATTGCCTTTGTAAGCTTTACAGTATCCTCTGTAGTCTTGATGTTGTTTGCAAACAGTATGACAGCGCCAAACCTGTATTTAGCTAGAGCATTCTTAACGTCCTTTTTAAGAACAGTCATGTCCTCTCCACCCCAGGTTCTAAAGTCTATCATCAGGGTCTGTGTAATCTTATCTTGAAGTGACATACCCTTTACTATCTGATTAACCCTAGTATCCACTGCATACACAGGGGTTACCAAGGATACACATAGGCATAGGGTAAGCACCATGCTAAGTATCTTCTTTCTCATATATCTATCTCCTTACAATGTATGGGTATATTATATCATAAAAAAGATGGATAACTTTTACATTATCCATCTTCTTGGGCTATTTCTTTTTCTTTGTTGTTTTCTTAGCGGTCTTCTTTTTAGTTGTTTTCTTTTTAGTAGCAGCCTTTTTTGTAGTTACCTTTTTAACCTTGCTCCAATCTGAATATACATTTCCACTTAAATCGTTTTCCACTACAGTTCGTACCTGAACATAGTATGTTGTTCCAGCTTTTAGCTTTGATGCCTTTGAATTTGTGACATCTGCACCTTGTACTCTAAATTTCTGGCTGTTGTCTGATGTAAGTTTCTTCTTTAAGCCGTATCTTACTTCGTAGGCTGTAGTCTTTTCTGTCTGTGGTTCCCACTCGATTGCAAAGGCCTTTTTACCTGGTGTAAGCTTTGTAATCTCAGTTCCCTTAGGTACGATTCTGTATTTGAAGCTTAGGGTTCTATTAAAGTCTTCGAACTGAATGGTTACTCTATATACACCTGGTTCTATGGACTGTCTGTCCCAATTGATCTTTTCGTATTCTGTCACATAGTCATCTCCACCTACAACTCCAATCCTCTGAGCCTTTGGTCCTAGTACTTCTCTACTGGATTCGTGTAGGTCGAAAAAACCTTCTTCCACAAACGGATTGTCAACCGTAATTACAGGTCTTTGATTCTTTCCGTTGTATTCAAAAGTGTCATCAGAAAGTGTCCAATAAATATTTTTCTCTCTTATTTCCTTTTCGCATCCTTTACAAGTGCATGTAACATTTGCTGCTTTATACGTATCACCCATTTGTTTTATTCCGCCCTTAGGTATTGTATAATCGCCAAAGTGTTTGTGCTCTCTAATTTTAATCTTTAAAGTTTCATTAGCGTTATTATCTACAGTAAATTTTACAGGATCCCTATCAAAGCAGTAGATGGTATATATATCTTCTCCCTCTAGGTCATATCGCACTTGATTTTGCAAGTTCCATTGGTAAGAAAAATATATTGTTTGTGGATATATCGTTGTACCACTTGCACGTACTAACACAACATCGTAATATCCATAAAGCGATGGCGTGAATTCAAATGTTTGGTATGCATATGCTTTTAATGTTACTGTCTTTCCTTCCTTTATTGTTGCATTGGCTGCATCTACAAATATGAAGGACGTCATTACCAGTGCCAATGAAAGGATTAGAGCTATACAACTATTGATTCTCTTTCTCATATATTTCCTCCTTTATGCTTTTCTCAATGTTCCTTAGTCTCTTTAATTCGCTTTGCACTTTAGTTTTCTTTTCTTCTAAGACCTTTCTTCTTGCTTCCTTTGTTCCATCTAGAAGCTCTTTAATTTCTCTAAGTTCAAAACCCATTCCCTTGTACTTCATGATCTGATGAAGCCTCAAAATATCTGGTTCTGAATACAAACGATAATTTTCTTTTGATCTTGCGACCTTCAACAAGCCAATGTCGTCATAGTACTGAAGTGTACGTTTAGATAGGCCGCTAATTTTGACTATTTCATTTATTCTTTTCATAGTCTTCACCTCCTATAGGAGGCGATGTTTTTCTCGCGAATTTTTCGTTCCTAAAAGACCAAGGTCCTCCTTAGGGCCATTGTAGGGTATCACCTTAAAGTGATAGCAAGAGGCAAAAGAAAAAGACCTGGATTTCCAGGTCTGTAAGTTTTGCAACAATCTTGATATTCTCTTTTTAATGTTTCTCTTATTGATTTAGATGTATCTATGACGCTTTTTCAAATATTTTCTTTTGCTCCTCTAAATATGATTGAAGACTAATGATAATACTTTCACTCGAGCTATCTTGTGTCTTCTCTTGTGATATAGTTACGTCAACTCCGTTATCGCTTGCAAGCTTGACCGTATAATCATAAATACATTTAACAAGGACCTCTAGCTCTGCAGTACGAAGCTGAATGGTTATTTCTTCATATCTTTTGTCGCATTTTAATGCTTCCAATGCTTTCATCAGATCCTCTATTACTTCAATAGTCATCTGTCCATTTTTTATTGCTTCAAAATAATTCTCGAATTTTTCTTTAAATTCCGTAACCACTTTTGGTTCACGGCGTTTTAACCTTCCAAATAAATAGGCTCCTCCGGCTACTGCTAACAATGCAGCTCCGCTTGCTATTGTCTCTTTTTTGTGTTCTTTTATCAGTTGTTTCGCAGTTGAAACTATATTCTTTACTTTTTCTTTATCATTTAATTCCACAGAAGGCAAGTGTGTAACAATATTACCACCATTTGGTCCTTTTGCATATCGAACTATACTGCCAAATCTACTATATTTCCCCGTAATTAATCCTTTTAGAATCTCCTCTGGTATTTCGAAAGCATCTTGTACTATTGCCATATTACTACTCCTTTTATTTGTACTCATATTACATGATATATGTATTATATTACCATTAGCAACATAGGTTCCTCAATATACTTATTTATTATGACCTATTGCTGTTATAATGTTTTCCGCTATCCTGTTTATTACAGGGACAACAACAGAATTGCCTGCCTGTTTGTATAATCTTGTATTTGCTAAGTCTGGTAAAACAAAGTCTTTTGGAAATCCCTGAACGTTAAAGCATTCTTTTGGCGTTAGCTTTCTAATACCACCTTTTGATAGAATCAACGGCACGTTATGACCGCCCGTTCCCATGTTAGCAGTTAAAGTAGGGCACACATTTGATTTGTTTTCCCTAACATATACTCTTCTCCATTGGTAAACAGATTCCTTATTCTTCATTCCCTCTTTCAGGACATCATAGAACGGGCATGAATCTGAATAGTAATATTTACTATCAACTTTCCCATTAAAATCTATTACGTCTGTTAGCTTAGTTGTTAAATCTATAGGATCAGGCATTTCAAATCTGTGGTATGCTTCTTCATCCTTAAAAGCAACAATATATATTCTTTCTCTATTCTGAGGGATATTGCCATAATGCATTCCATTTAACACTTGATACTTAACATGGTAGCCTTCTTCTTTCAGACAGTTTAGTATTACCTTAAAAGTATTTCCATTATCGTGGCCAACTAGATTTTTTACATTTTCTAAAAAAACAATTTGAGGTTTCTTCTCTATAAAAATTCTTTCAAGTTGAAAGAATAATTCTCCGCGGCCTTTTCTGTCTTTGAAACCTTCCCTATACCCAGCAATGCTAAATGCTTGGCATGGAAAACCTGCAAGCATAACATCGAAATCTGGAATCTCGTTTGCCTCGACAACGTTAATGTCTCTATTATCTACTTTGATATCAAAATTCTTTTCGTATGTTTGCACTGCAAATTCGTCCAGTTCGTTTGCGTAAACTGTTTCGAATTGTCCTGTTTGCTCAAACCCTAAGTCGATTCCGCCTACACCTGCAAAGAAAGATGCGCATTTTAGCATGTTGATACCTCCTTGTTTCATATTCCAATTATATTATAAACTGCGGCGCGCCGCAATTCTAATTTCAAAATAATAGGTGGTTAAAAACCACCTATCTATTCTTTTCTATATAATCCTTTGGAGGATGATTTTCATCTATCCAAATGAATTCTAAGTGGACGTCGTCGCTACCTTCATATTTATATAATCGTATTCCATTTATATGCATCTCCTCTAGTCTCTCTGTTGTTAAAGGTTCATATGCTTCTAGCTGAAATACTCCTCTTAATATCCACTCTCCAAGGTAGCTTTGCTTTTCAACAGATTCTATTGCCTTACCACCATCTTGTGCAATATATGCCCTTAAGCTATCTCCCGATGGTTCAAATACTAAGTTGAAAGCCCTGTCTTCTTTGTTAAGGGCTAGCTTCTTTGTGCCTTGCACAAATTGGCCAAATCCCTTTCCAAAGAAATTCGGATGTTCTTCATGGAACTGAACCGAATTTGGTATTGGAATATATATTTCATTAACCGGTCTGAATACCAATTTGTTCAAATCGTTAATTAAATCTTCATTCTCTGTACCTTTTGCGTATTCTACAAGAGTCTCTCTAATAAAACTCTTGTTTCTCTTTACTTCATTATCGGTGCTAAGCAAGTATTCATATAAACCAATCTCTACCTCCTCTAGCACTTTATCTGGAATTACTTCATCGTACTTTCCTTTGAAAGATGCTATGGCTTTCTCCCTACCACCATTCTTTTTAGACCTTTTAGATCCTGTACCATAGAAGCTATTAAAACCGGAGGATATTTCTACCTCTCTGTTTTTATTCCAAATTGTCCAACAATATGATTCGCTTATATTCTTTTCATATTCTGGAGAGCTCATAGAAGTGTATTCAAATTCCAGCTCTGGATTAATCTTTTTATCTGATTCACGATATATTCTCTCCGCTATTTCTTCAAAAGCCAAAGTCGCATCATCCGCATATTTCACATCCCACTCTTCACAAACTATATTTCTGTTATCAAATTTCATATATAGTTGGCTATCAGCTGGTGTGTATTTATATGTGTGTTTTCCATCTTCAAAGACAAAGTTGGATGGATTCTTTTTGTTTGTGCAGCCAACTATTGTAATGTTATCAGTATCGATCTTGTCATATTGTGTTTCGCCAACAAACAACTTTGCTGCATCGCCTTTTGCAGATGGCATGATAACATGATAAACCGAGTAAATATCTGGATCATCTTCTTTTGCTATGAAGCCTTTAAGCTTAGCATATGAGGATTCAATTCTTGCATTTCTAATCTTTGCAATCTCTTTTGCCATTTCAAGGTATAAGTCATGATTAATTGCATTTATGCTTTCAGTATTAATTTCTTTTTCTGCATTATGAACCATCTCATCAATCTTAGGTGCCCATTTATAGTTATTAGCCTTAAACTGCGCAATCTTTTGGTCACCAGACTTTATTCCAAATGTCTTAATTCCAACCAAATATTTATCTGCGCCGTTCTTTAACGAGGCGTCGAAAGATGAGTTATCTATATCTTCTATTACTGCATTGAACGCTTTTCTGAAAGCAGTCTCCTGATATTTTGAACTCATTACAGGCGCAACTTGCTCATCCTTGTCGGCCTTTTGAGCAAACATTTCAGTTAAACTGGCAAATGCTAATAATAGTCTCTTATATTGTTCCTTTTGTTGCTCTGGCAATTGTGTCCACATGTTATACCTCCAGCCTATTTTGTAATATCAGCCTTCATTATCTTCCTATTATATTTATTGTAGCACATACAATACTTTCACGCCATAGGACAAAGGCTTTACTTGACCCTTTAAATAATTTTATTATTATTGTTGTAATAATATCTGTATAATTTACAATATATGAAGAATATTATTGACATTTTTCATATATTGTGGTATAATTGAGAAAAATGGAGGTGAGAATATGGAAGAATCGAAAAGAGAAAGATTTATTAGACTAGCCGAAGCCCGTACGAATAAAATTATTGATATGATTCAATTGTTGGGGAATTGTTCAAACACGAGTATATATGATTATTCCTCAAAAGATATTGATAAAATATTCGGGGCAATTGAAGCTGAGCTTAAAAAAAGCAAACAAAAGTTTCAGCAGCAGGATAATAAAAAGGGTAATAAATTCACATTAGATTAGAGAGGAGAGGGAATAATGAATAAATTAGGTTCAATGCCACATAACTATAGGAATAGCGTAGATTGGATTCTAGGTGCTTATTCCAATTCTGGTGTCACTTTTGCAAATGGTTTTCAAAAGGATGCTATACAAAATTGCGTGGGTGCACGAAAAACTCACAAATATACAAACTGGTCATGCGATATTTCACTGGTAGAAAACCAGCATGGCACATTTGTCGTCGTTGAAGACTCTGGAACAGTAGGTTTAACTGGCCATAATTATTCTTTACAAGAAATTGAAGATATGATGGCAGCAAAGCAAGTACTTCCACCTGAAGAAAGACTTGCAAGATTTTCTTCTATGTTTAATTCCGGTGGGAATTCCACGGGTGGAGGACTATTCGGTGCCGGAAAAAGTGTTTACTCTGTAGCATCACAAGACTATGTCTACTATTTTGATTCCCTTCGAGAAGATGGGATTTATATAGCTAATATTAATAATGGTGGGCAACTGTATGAAACAGCTTTCGAGGGTGAAGATGCTAAATCTTTTATCCTTAAGAATACTGGCTTAGAAGAAAAATCATCTGTAGGAACAAGGATTATTATAAAAAATCCAAAAGATGAACTAAAAGATGCAATAACAAATGGGGGTATTATTGATTATATACAAGAATCCTGGTGGCTTATTATCGATAGACTAGGCCCCGATTCAGCAATTACTGTAAATGGTATACCTGTAACAGTACCTTCTGTCATAAAAGACTCTGCAAGAACATTTGAATTGCAAAGAGCCGAACTATTTTCAACCGGATATAAAGTAAAGCACTTTGGTTTTTATGTCTTTAATAATGAAGATATACCTTGGACTGGCCTTTCCTATTACAGAAAGGGTATGAAAATTGGCGATATCGATATCAAAGACATGCCTGATAAATTAAAGGGTAAATATTGGGGCTATGTAGAAGTTGATGAAATATGGGAAGACGCTCTTGCCGAGATCGAAGACAATGTTCATTTCGGAGTCAGCAAAGGTCAAAAAAATAAGATTGCTTATCAAAACTTAAAGAATTATTGC
This sequence comes from Clostridia bacterium, assembly GCA_024403135.1. GTDB lineage: Bacteria > Bacillota > Clostridia > Peptostreptococcales > Anaerovoracaceae > JAKSSK01. Next base: position 13,956 of record JAKSSK010000014.1, on the reverse strand, counting down.
AACGAAAAAGTTAAAGCTAATTTAATAGAATGGGGTTATATTAAAGATAAGCAAAGCGATGACAAGAAATTAAAAGCGGCTCTTGAACAAATTGCAGACGATTTGCATTCTTTATTTGACAAATTGGGTTTTGAAGATCTGGGGAGAGGACCTCAAAAGCCTGATTTTGATGTAAGATGGCAAAATGTATCTTTCCCGGTATCAGATTCAGAAACCGTAACAACAGGCGACAGCATTTCTTTTGCCTTTAGAATAAAAAGCTCATATGTTACAGATAAGAGCTTTGAATATAAACTTTGTGTTGTCGATCCAATATCTGGCTCAATTATTAGTAAGATAGATTCCGGCAAGGTTACTGTTAAATCGAATACATTTGAAACCCTTTCATTTTTGCACAAGATTGAAAGAACAAGTTCTCTACAGTATTCAGAAAATAGAGTTTTATTGTCGATAAAAGCAATAGGCAGCGGAAAAGAAAAGAAAAAAGAATTCAGTTATTATTATGACTGTGAGCGTCCAAACAATCAAAAGGATGTAGTAACGTTGAACCTTCACACTTGTGCTATGCCACAAGAAGGTAGTAGAAGGGTGAACTATGGAGAATCAATTTCTAATGTTTCCTATAGAATAGAAAACAAACGAAACCACACTCTGAATTACAAATTAAACGTAAGCATTCATAATGCTGAAGATCCTTCTTGTCCAAAGATAGAAGACATCTGTTCTCAAACTGCGTCCTTAGGTCCTTTTGAGGAAACAATAACACCTGCAATCCCATTAATCACATTTGATGAGAGCAAATACTCAAAGCATCTGGCTTGTGGTGTTATTGAACTACGCGCTCGCCTAATTGCAGCCCAATCGGATGAGCAATATGATAAAGGTGATAAAATAACATTTTATCACTTTAAGATCTATCTAAACTGCGACGAAAAGAATGGAAAAGCAGATTCCTTTAAGATTGAGTCTGTCGTTGCTCCAGAAAGGCATCTCCGTTCTTGGTGCTCGCCTGGAAACAATCGAACAATTTCTCTAAATATTGGCCACCCAGCATATACTAGTCTTGAAGATTCTCCAGAATCACAATGCGAGTATTTAAAAGAGCAGATGATGAAACAATATATACTTCTTTACCTAAAAGAAGGTAAGTACGAGATTTTTTCTGATGGGCAAGAGCCATTTTCTGCGCTAGAACCACAAGAGGCCGTAGAAGCCGTTATAGATAAGATCGAGAATGTATACTACAACAGTTTAATTTAAGGAGAAATCATGAGTAAAATTGTTAAATTAGTTGATGGCCATTTAACTTATTCAGGAATGCTTTCTTCCAAAGACATTGCTTCTATCGATGATATTTTGAGTGCCTTACAAAAGGAGATCCCGGATATCGAATCCACACTTAATGAAACATATGGGAATAATGTCTGGTATAAATATTATCTTGGCCAATTCCTTAGGGAACTATTAGAAAAATATCAAATCCCCATGTATGAAAGACGTTTGTTCTGGGATGAAATCAAATACCTTGCCTCGACAGAGGTTCGCACGCGTGATGAGGGTAAGAATTCAACAAAACGTAGCTTCTATGAGCAATGCTATACATTATCTCAGTTAGACAAGTCTATAGTTGAAAAACTAGCCTGGAGGCAATGGCAATCACTTTTGGATAGGGGTTCTGTAAGAGAAGATTCTAGAATCTTTCAATGGATAGGTAATCTAAGCAGAAAACCTTCTGGAGAGGAATGGCGTGAATTTGAAAAAGCTCTTAATTTATTTCTAAAGAACAAAGATCTTTCTGTTTTTGAAGATGAAGAACTTTTCAAGATATACGACTCACTATTTCAAGCTGGTACAATCTGGCTACAGGAGATTAAAAAATTTTCCAAGGAGCATCCAAAGTCTAGAAAACTTGAGTCTTCTTCTAAAACAAAATGGTCGAAGAAGTATTATGCACTATGCTTTGAAAAGAAAAAAGGGCTACATCTGGAAAGCGTTACTAAGGAATTATGTCACGAAGCTTTTTCCGAACTATTCAATAATTAAAATCAGGGACCTATTAATTGTCCCTGATTTTTTCATTTTTGCCATTTTTTTAACGATAGCTAATTCTATTAACAATATATTTTGAAAAATCAACGCCACTTGTTATATCAACAAATGTATTTGCGTTTATATTCACATCAAGATACTGTGGCTTATCCTTTCTTATCACCAAATTGCCATCTTTTGTTAGCCCTGCATTAAATGTATTTGCTGGTACCTTAAGTACTATCAACTCCATGTCAGTGTTATTATTAAGTATCAGGCTCCAATCTTTTTCTAGCAATTCGACCTTCGGATTAATCCAAAAAACATCCTTATTTGTTTGCTTGACCGCATAGCTAATATCCTTGCATAAATCGATTCCGCTCTCAAGGACATATTCTTTAGCTTCTGCTTTCACTCTTTTCCCGGCACGAAGAAGACTTTTTTTGTCCATGGTGTTTATTAATTGTCCTTGTTTCTTCACTATTTTCTTTTTTATTTTACCTGCATTTTCGTCAAAGACGCTCACCCCTATAAGCTTCATTAAGAATAATGCTTCTTCAAGATACTGCTGTAACGCAACGACTCTAAACTTGCTAACCTTAGGATCATTTCCTTTTTTCTTGTTATCGCATTCTATTTCCTTAATTGATTGCGCCTTTTCAATTAGATAGTATTCTAAATAATCAATATCTGCACGGTTGAAGCTGTCGTCCTTCGTTGTTAAAACTATGACGTTTGTCCACCAATCTTTGCCAATTGTATGCTGACTAATTCTTTTAGTTAAATCCGATGCCTGCCCTACATAAACTTTGTCCTGTGAAAAAAGAATATATACCCCGTATCCTTTGCATGCATCAGACTCAATTAATTGTTTGATTGAGTCTCTAGGTGCTGCATATAGCTCACCTGAATTCCAACTAGTATCCTCTATGCTTATCACTCCGTCAAGGTCACCTTCATATAGTAACAGGTTTATAGTTTTTACTTTTGACATGTTTCCTCCAAATTGACCAGCTGTCTATTTCGACAAATTTCGCCATTATTTTATCATATTGTATAAACAAATTCAATTTTTTCAATGTGCCTCCATATATATCCAAATATGGTACATAAAAAGGCACCCTGCTATGTGCAAAGTGCCATTGGAGCTACTGGTGGGAATCGAACCCACACTCCCGCCATTACGAGTGGCGTGCTTTACCATTAAGCCACAGTAGCATATGGGGTATGCTATTTACATACCTTTTCCATATCCTCGCATAGTTTCTCTACCTTTTCCAGGTCCTCTCTCTCATATGCGTCGTTAATATTCTTTTCTATCTCCTGTTTCTTTCTGTCCAGTTCAAAGTATTCAGGAGAGAAATATTTGTCATATACCATCTTTCTAAACTTCCTAGATCTCATTCTAGTAAGCTGGTTATCCTCAGTGTAAAGTACATAGTCAGCCACATTGGTTATTAGATAGAAGTCATGGCTTACCATCAGCACTGTACCCTTGTATGCTTTTAGTGCTTCCTCCAGTGCCTGCTGAGCATATATGTCTAGATGGCTAGTAGGTTCATCAAGGATTAAAAGCTCAGCGCTAGATAAGGATAGCATTACCACCTGAAGCAGGTTGTACTCACCACCAGATAGATTTCTAACCTTCGTATATATATCTATATCCTCTAGACAGTAGCCCTTTAGGTAGCTTAGTATCTCTTTCTCGTTTTTGAAGTATGGCAATAGCAGCTCATGGGTGGTCTTTTCTAGATCTAGATCTCCCTGTATCTGTCTCATCACCCCATAGCTTGCATTAATATGTGAAGATAATATGTCCTTTAAGGCTGTGGTCTTACCACTGCCATTATCCCCTGCTATTGCTACCTTTTCACCAGATACTAGTTCAAAGTCCTCAGTCTTTAACACTACCTTGCTTTCTTCGGTGTTAATTATTGGTAATGTAATCTTAGGTCTTCTGGTTTGGATGAAAGGAGAGTCTATCTTTCTAGCCTTTAACCTATCCAGCTGACTCTGCTTGGCATGAACAGACTTACCAATTACAGGGTTTACCATATCCGTCGCCCTTGCTCTTAAGGTTTCAACCAGTTCCTGTGTCCTTTCAATTTCCTTTTCATCGTCTATGGATAACTTCTTTAAGCGAAGCTTTTCTTTTAATATGTACGCCCTGTAGTTTGTATAGTTACCCTCATAGCAGTTTAGCGCCCCATTCTCTAGATGAAGGATGTGATCAAAGCAGTGGTTAAGTAGGTACCTGTTATGTGTAGCTACAAGCATAGTTCCCTCGTAATCGTTGATCAGCTTAACCAGGCTGTTGATGTTTCCAAAGTCTAGAAATGCATCAGGCTCATCCAGGATAAGTAGGTTAGGCTTAACTAGCATCTCAGACATAACCTGAAGCACCTTAAATTCGCCACCAGATATGTCAGGTAGCTTAAAGTCCTTTAAGTATGTCATACCTACCGAGTGAAGAGTCTTTAAGATGTTAGCCTCAAAGTTATCTCCATCCATAGCGTCCTTAATATCTAAAAGCTGCTGGTAAAGCTCCATGCCCTTTTCAGGATCAGACTCCATAAGAGGAAATGTTTCGTTTATCTTCTCCTCCAGCTGGATATATCTTTCACTTAAGAAGTCCATTACAGAAATGTCCTCAGACTTCTTTGATGTATCAAACTGGTAGGCATAGCCAATTCTAGCATCAGGGTCGATGTTAATTGATCCGTCATAAAGGTAGTCCTTAGAGCTAGTTAGCATATCTAAAAGGGTGGATTTACCACTGCCATTAGCACCAACTAGCGCATACTTCTGGCGGGGTAATATTTCAAAGGATATTTTGTTGTACAGGTCCTTAGATGGAAAACCATAGCTTAGGTTTTCTACTTTGATCATTACAGTATCTCCTTGTTAAAGTGTCCTCTAGTGTCTAGCTTAGGATTAAAGCAGCTAGGCCTATTCTTATCTCTTGCTAGTGCAATTACCCTCTTAACCTCATCAGCTGGCTCAGTGGTGAAGTTTAAGCGGAAGGCCTCAATGCCTTGCAAATCCTTAATTTCATCAAGCAGGTTAAGAGTCTTGCCGTTAAGTATCGTAATTAGGCAATCTTTGCCTACAGTAGGTGAGATGATGAACTCACCGTACTCATCACGGATGGTGTATGTGTTCTTCGTGCACTTACCGCAAAGGTTAAACTTCTTTAGCGGGCAGTACTTAGTGACCATCAGCGGCGCTCTGCCATAGACTATCATCTCTAGGGCAGGGTGGCCCTTGTAGCCATCTAAGACGTCCTGAATCTGCTTCTTGTTAAGCTCATAGGATAAGGTTACCCTCTTAGCCCCAAGCTTGTGAAGCATATTTACTGTGGTAGCATTTACCACGTTTAATGAGTAGTCCGTGATGAACTCATTGGTGTTTCTGTATGTATATATTCCCCCAAGGCCTCCAATTAAAAGAGTGCCTTCCTTAGGTATGTATTCGTTTTGGTTTCTAGGGATGACGTTTTCAAAATATATCTCGTCGATTCCCATCTCCTTTGCAGCATCATACTGCTCCTTCGTCCTTACCTGGCATACAAGATGAGTTTCCCTTTCAGCCATGGAGATGAAGGTGTCCTCATAAAGAGTAGTCCTTCTCTTCTTAGCATCTACCTTAGCCTTTACGGTTTCTTCTACTATCTTTCTTCTAGCCTGGTTTAAAAGGGTAGCAGGAACAAAGGCATTACTTCCGTTAAAGGTTAGTTCTCCTAGGGTGAACACGCTATCTCCCAGCTTAGATAGCTTATCCCTTACCTGATCCACGTTGGTAGGGTTAGTCTTAGCCTCTTCAAGAGGGGCATCTGAAATATATGTGTAGTCCCTTGTCTTTATGGTTAAAGGCTTACCAGGGTATGCGTATACATCCATGTCTAGAGGAAATCTCCTGTATTCTCCCTCTAATGTCAGCCCTTTATTAAAGGCATAGTCCTTGGTCATGTATACCTTATCTCCCGCCGATAGGTTTTCCTTGATCTTGATGTATCCCTTCTTAGTAGCCTTGTTTATTAGCTTTCCGTCCTGGTCATATATCTTAACTAAGGATAGGTTTACGTCCTCTCCTCTATGGTCTATGCGGATAATATCCTTTTGGTAGATGGTAGATGTAAGGGTTATCTCCCACATGCCCTTAACTTTGCCTGAGATTACTCCCACCTCATAGCCGTAGTTGTTTGGCCTATCTATGTTGGTGATATCTTTCTTATCTTCACCGAACATGTATCCGCAGGTATATGTTCTATTGAAGGTCTTTAAAAGCAGGTCAGTATCTACCTTCTTACCGTCCAGCTTTTTTCTATATATATCTACTACGTTAGCAACGTACTCAGGTTCCTTCATCCTGCCCTCAATCTTTAGAGAGTCCACAGCCTTAAGGTCATCCATGTGATCGATGGTATTTAGATCCTTTGTGGAAAGAAGGTATGACGTTCCTAGGGATTTATCTCCTTCAAACAGTTCATATGGCTTTCTGCAGGAGCCTACGCATCTTCCTCTGTTACCCGACCTATACCCAATTAGGCCGCTCATCAGGCAGTTACCTGAGTAGGATACGCATAGAGCGCCGTGAACGAAGACTTCCATAGGTAGGCCCGTCTTTTCACGGATTTCCTTTACCTTGTCAAAAGGAGTCTCTCTAGCTAGAACTATTCTATCTACACCTAGTTCTTTGCATAGCAAAGCACCCTCAAGGTCATCGATGCCCATCTGTGTTGATGAGTGGCACTCCATGTCCTGGAAGGTCTTAGATACATATTTTAAAGCAGCTAAGTCCTGTACTATTACACCATCTACTCCCATTTCGTTTAGCTTTCTTAAGGTTTCCTTAACCTTTGGAAGCTCGTCTTCAAAGATGATGGTGTTTACTGTTACATAGACCTTAACGTCCCTAAGGTGCGCGTAGTCTATTACTTCCTTTAGTTCATCTAGATCGAAGTTATCCGAGTATGCTCTTGCCCCGAAATTCTTTAAGCCTAGATAGACTGCGTCACATCCCTTAGATATTGCCGCCTTAAAGGACCTTATGTCCCCTGCCGGTGCTAGTAGTTCTGTCATTTTTATCTCCTCTAGCACAAGTATACCACATAAAAAGGCACCCATCAAAGGATGAATGCCTAGTTTAATTCTAGTTCAAATACACCTGTATCTATTCTCTCTTCTCCTATGGTTATATATGTGGTGCACGTGTTTTCGAAAATGTGGCTGTTGTTAGCGCTTACCGAGAAGATATAGTTTAGGATTAAGGTGTGCTCACCTTCAGGCAGATCTATGCTGAAGGTGTATTGCATTTTACTTTTATCTACGTCCGCCGTAGCTTCAGAAGATTTTACTCCATCTATTTCATAGGAATATCTGTGGAATATGTCCGTAAAAGCCTTTGTGTCTTTCATCGTCGCCTTTAAAGTCTTTGGCTCACTGAAGTTATAATGTATTTCTAAAGGGCGTATTACCTTGTTGTTATACTTGAATAACTTAATATGTCCTAAGTCCGGAAGTACAACCTCTTCAATCTTGTCCTTGGGCTCCATGTGAGCTACTGAAAGTTCCGTGCTTGCAGTATTCGATGAAACGTACCTAGCACTTACTCCAATATTACCCATGAGGATGATGGATAGGACTAACAATGCCGAAACCAATATGTTCTTACTCATAGGCTCCCCTCTTTCTTAGTAACCCTAATAGAAGCACTGCCAACGCTATTAGAAGGATCATCTTCTCTTCAAGGATTCCTCCTATGAGCGGTATGGATAGGATTACCTTTCCCAGAATCTTATCCGCCGTTATTGGTGGATCAAGGGCGTTATTAAAGTCTCCCTTTGTAACTATTTCATCCTTGGACTTCTTAACAATCCTATGGACCGATGTCATTCCGTCGTCACGGAACACGACTATATCCCCCGCCTTGTACTCCTTCATTTTAGAGAAGAAGACAATATCGTTAACAGAAAGGGTCGGTTCCATGCTTCCAGACAGCACAACCGCATCTCCTATGGGCAGGGGATTGTCCTTTAACTGCATTGACAGCGCACCTAAAACAGTGATACCAACTATTAAAATCCCTATTACTATTAAACTTTTCTCTATGATGTATTCCTTCATGTTTAATCAATTTGAGTTACTGTAGCCTTTAGTACCAGCTTAACCGTAGGAGCAGTCTGTAGGTTTCCTAAAGCTGTATCCTTAGCATCGTCTGTGCTATCCCAGCTCCAGGTTACCTTTGGAATGTCCGCCTTGGATAGATCCGTTCCTGGAGCAAAGGTTGACTCTAGCTTTGCGATCTCAGCGTTTACCGCATCTTCAAAAGCCTTAGCGCTGTTATATGATGTTCCTGCTAATGTGGTAGTTCCCACCTTGATCTTTAGCGGGCAGTAGAACGTATCGTTTACCTGCCAGCCAGTAAGAGTTAATGTTCCCTGGTTAGTAATCTTTACTGCTACCTCAGGCTTACCTGAAATCTTAAGGCCATTAAACTCACCGCTAGTTCCAGGAGCAACGATAGGGCTTTCTGCAGATGCAACTGTAGTTCCTCCTTCAGTGTATGTGGATGAAAAGCCTCCGTCCACCGCTTCAATGGTTACTCCCCACTTAGCTACTCTAGCTTCCACGTCCTTGCTAGATTCTGTCTTGTACTTGGCATAAATGCCGTTCACCCCTAGCGTTGTTGCAAGTGCTGCAACAAGAAGCAGGGCTGAAATTCTCTTAAGTTTACTTTCTCTCATCTTTCTTCTCCCCCTAAATTAAATTCCTTCTTTCGCATTATACCCACCATTGCCACCAAGGCTAAAGCTATGCCTAGTGGCGTTCTAAAGAACTGGCACAGGTTTCCTGCTCCCTTGATGGTAAAGACGATGCTGTTCTTAAGTCCCGTGTCTGGACTAAATATTAGCCGTCCATTTTCCATCCTTACGTCGCTATCCGTACCCCTGCAGATAAGTAGGTCCCCCTGGGATACGTCGGTGCCAGAGATGTACCCATCTGCCACAAGAGGTATTAACCCTGTAGCCTTAGGTCCCAGCACCATGGTGGAAAGGTTAACCAGCGTAATGATTCCAAACAGTGTGCATAAGCAAATTGCTAATCCTTTCTTCATTTTCTCCCTCCTTGATGTTTGTATACCACGGCAGAGGGGTAAGAGTAAATATATCCTAGCCAGGAAGTGCTTTAAGGGTCAAAAGAAGGCTCCTAAATGTTGATTTACGAAGTAAGATGTGGTATCATATCTTATATCGCAAATAGACAATAGGAGAGAGAAATGAGACTTAGAAAAGATATGGATCACGTGGATGAAGCGGACATCTTGTTTATCTCACAGATATCTGATGCACTGGCTCATCCAGCAAGACTAAACATCTTCAAATACATAATGCAGGAGAATAGAAAGCTTCAGAAGGTGTGCAACAAAGACATTGTTGCTAACTTTGACTACGCCCAGGCTACAGTTTCCCAGCACGTAAAGAAGCTGCTAGACTCAGGGCTATTAGAAGTCAAGAAGGAAGATAAGTTTTCATATTACTTCGCTAATATGGGCATACTAGTTAAATACGTCAACACTACAAAGAAGTTTTCTTTATAGGGGGTACTATGAATTACGAAGAAATTAAGAGACAAGATATGGCCAAAGCTGAGGCCATAGTAGAAAATATTAACAGGTGTAAATCTAAGTACGTAAGATACCTGGACTCACGCCCTATCACAGATCTAAAGCACATGATAAACACCAGCTGCGCTCTTTACAAGGACAACGTGGCATTCCGCCAAAAGTTCGATCGTAAAGGCGATTTTGAGTGCATCACATATGGACAGGCTTTAGAAGATATTAACGCCCTAGGAACTGCACTAATTGACGCAGGCTTTAAGGATAAGAGGATTGCTGTATCTGGAGCTAACGGCTACTACTGGGCGATCTCCTATCTTGCTGTTGTATGCGGCGTAGGGGTTGTAGTTCCTCTAGATAAGGAGCTTTCAGAAGATGAGCTAGCTCAGCTAACTAAGATAGCAAAGGCAGATCTAGTCCTATGCTCAAATAACATGAAGGACAAGTTCTCCAAGATAAAGAAGTACACCTTCGAGGAGGATCTTAAGGATCTAATTGAAAAGGGTAAGAAACTACTTGAAAAGGGAGATAGAAGATATCTTGATGCTGAGGTTTATAGGGATGAAATGTCAATCCTATTATTTACTTCAGGAACTACTGGAATCTCCAAGGGAGTAATGCTTAGCCACGGAAACATCGTGGAAGACCTGATGGCTTCACCTACAGTACTAAAGGTAAACCAGTGGGATATATTCTTTAGCGTGCTTCCACTTCACCATACTTATGAATGCACCTGCGGCTTTCTAATGCCTTTATACAAAGGTGCTTCCATAGCATACTGCCAGGGACTAAAGTACATCCAGAAGAACCTACAGGAAGTTAAACCTACCATGTTCCTTGCAGTTCCAGCCATCTTCGAGCTATTAAACAAGAAGATCTGGCAGGGCATCCGTGCTAAGGGTAAGGAAAAGCAGGTTAGAAGACTGATGGCTCTAAACAGAGCTAGCCACGGCATGCTAAACTCAGCCTTTAAGGATATTACATCCGTATTCGGGGGCAACATGCGCATGCTGATAGTTGGCGGCGCTGCAATAAACCCAGACATCTTACAGGACTTTAGAGACTTTGGAATTATGGCGGTTCAAGGCTATGGCCTTACAGAGTGCGCACCTATGGGCGCTTTAACTCCAGACCACTATCCTAAGAACACCTCAGTTGGAAGAGCCTTCCCAGGCTTTGATGCTAAGATTATAGACAAGGATGAAAATGGCACAGGTGAAATATGCCTAAAGGGCGGAAACGTAATGCTTGGCTACTACAACGATCCTGAAGCTACCAAGGAAGTAATCGACGAGGAAGGATGGTTTCACACAGGAGACCTGGGATATATTGATAGGGAAAAGTACATATATATTACAGGAAGAAAGAAGAATGTAATTATCACTAAGAACGGTAAGAACGTATTCCCTGAAGAGTTAGAATACTATCTATCCAACGTGCCTTACGTTGCTGAATCCATGGTATTTGCAGTTGATGCTAAGGGCGGCGAAGACATTACCATCGTTGCCAGCATCTATCCAGATAAGGAGGCCCTAGGCAAGGATATGTCTAAAGAAGAAATCCTAGAGCTTATGTGGAACGAGGTAGATAAGATAAACGAAAAGGTTCCATTCTTTAAGAAGATAAAGAAGATAGTTATTAGGGATACAGAGTTTGATAAGAACACATCAAAGAAGATAAAGAGATTCTCAGAGGAAAACAAGAGAATAGACTTCTAAGAAAAAACCCGCGCGACGCGCGGGATTTTTTTATTTTTCTATCCACTGAGCCTGGTCAGTAAATACTAAGACTTCATCTTTTACATCAATAAAGCCACCTTCAATTTCGGCTTCTTTTTTATTGCCGCCAGGTTCCTTAATTGAAAGGACACCCTTGTCTAGTAGTGTAACCAGTCTGCTGTGACCAGGAAGAAAACCTTCATAGCCATCAACTGTCTTTAAAGAAAGGCCTTCTACCATTCCTTCATAGACACTTTCACCAGGTGTCACTACCTTTAATTTCATAGTGGTTGCCATTACTCGTTCTCTTTACTTTCCTGATACTTTGCTACTACATCATCGATTCCGCCGCAGAACATGAACATGCTCTCTGGAATATCGTCGTGAAGACCATCTAGGATTTCCTTGAATCCTCTGATAGTTTCCTTGATAGGTACGTACTTACCTTCCATTCCTGTAAATGGTTCAGCTACTGAGAATGGTTGAGATAAGAAACGCTGTACCTTTCTTGCTCTGTTTACTGTTAGCTTATCTTCATCGGATAGTTCATCCATACCTAGGATAGCGATGATATCTTGAAGTTCTTTATACTTTTGAAGTACTTCTTGAACTCGTCTTGCTACCTGGTAGTGTTCTTCTCCTACGATAAGCGGATCAAGAATTCTTGATGTGGATTCAAGAGGATCTACTGCAGGGTAAATACCTAGCTCAGTGATTTCTCTTGAAAGTACTGTTGTAGCATCTAAGTGGGCGAATGTTGTAGCTGGCGCAGGGTCAGTTAAGTCATCCGCAGGTACGTAAATGGCCTGTACCGATGTAATTGAGCCTTTCTTTGTTGAAGTAATTCTCTCTTGAAGTGCACCCATTTCAGTTGCTAGTGTAGGCTGGTAACCTACTGCTGAAGGCATACGTCCAAGTAGTGCGGATACTTCAGATCCGGCTTGAGTAAATCTAAATATGTTATCGATGAATAGAAGAACATCCTGTCCTTGTTCATCTCTAAAGTTTTCAGCCATTGTTAGACCTGTTAGAGCAACTCTCATTCTAGCTCCAGGTGGTTCGTTCATCTGTCCGAATACTAAGGCAGTGTTCTTAAGTACGCCTGAATCTGTCATTTCGTAGTAAAGGTCATTACCTTCTCTGGTTCTTTCACCTACTCCTGTGAATACTGAAATACCATCGTGCTCTTTAGCGATGTTGCCGATAAGCTCTTGAATAAGTACTGTCTTACCTACTCCGGCACCACCGAATAGACCTACCTTACCGCCTCTAGTGTATGGAGCGATTAGGTCAACTACCTTGATACCTGTTTCGAAGATCTGTGATGAAGTATCCTGTTCTTCGAATGTAGGGGCTGGTCTATGAATAGGCATCTTAACGTCTGTTCCTAGAGGACCCTTGTTGTCGATAGGTTCTCCTAGTACGTTGAACAGTCTACCTAGTACTTCCTTTCCTACAGGTACTTTAATTGGGGATCCAGTATCTACAGCTTCCATTCCTCTCTGTAAACCGTCTGTGGATGAAAGTGCGATACATCTAGCGATGTCGTCGCCCATGTGCTGAGCAACTTCTGCTACTAGAGTCTTTTCTCCCATTTTTATTTCTATTGAATTAAGTAGTTCAGGCATGTTTTCTGGACTAAATTTAACGTCGATTACAGGTCCTACAATCTGGTGAATTGTTCCTATGTTCAACTTTCACACCTCCTGTTATTTTAGAGCCTCAGCACCGGCAACGATTTCAATTAGCTCGTTGGTGATAGCTGACTGTCTAGCTCTATTGTAGTTTAAGGATAGCTTACCAAGCATATCCTGTGCATTGTCAGTTGCATTTTCCATTGCAACCCTTCTTCCAATGAATTCACATACGGAAGATTCTACCATGGATTTATATAGCTCAAGTTCCATATACTTTGGAATCAAGTAATCCAGTACTCTTTCAGCTGAAGGCGCAAACTCTAATGGGCTTTCAAGCTTAGGAGCCTCTTCTTTAACAATGTCTTCCATCTTCATTGGAAGCAATACCTTTGTATCTACCTCTTGGTGCATGGTGTTTACAAACTTGGTGTAAACTAGCACCACTTTATCTATTTCGCCTTCCTCGTACATCTTTAGTATTGGCTGGGATAGTTCCCTCGCCTCAACGAAAGTAAGGGCTTCTGCAGAGATTAAGCATTCTCCTGAGATATCGTAGCCTCTCTTTAAGAAGTAATCTCTACCCTTTAATCCAATGGTAACAAGATTGCTCTTTCCGCCGTTTTCCTTGATCAGAGCTTCGGTTCTCTTGATTACGTTTGAATTAAATGCACCGCAAAGGCCTTTATTACTAGTAATAACTATATAGCATATCTTTTCCGCCTGGTCATTTTCCCCGATAAATACTGAGGAAACTTCCTTGGCGTTTACGCACGCGTCGTTGATGGCAGAAGTTACATATCCTAAATATTCGTTGGTTTTGTCAAAGGCTAGTTTGGATTTTCTGAATTTTGCACTGGCAACAAGTTTCATGGCGTTAGTAATATGTTCAGTACTTGTAATACTTCTAATACGCCTCTTTATGTCTTGCATACTTTCAGCCATATTGCTTTCCT
>JAKSSK010000013.1 GCA_024403135.1 Clostridia bacterium | reverse complement strand
AAGTACGAATATAAGATAGGGCGCAAGGGGCAGAACAAGACCTTTAACGAGGATTATACCTATTTCCTCTGCAAGGACGAGAGCGGAAATTTCCAGATTTGTGAAATTATCAATAACGCAGAAAATTAGCTCTTTTGTTGTTGACACGCACGATAATTTTTGCTATCATAACTCTTGCAGTGCTCGAAAGCACAGTGTGGCGGTGTAGCTTAGTTGGCTAGAGCGTCCGGTTCATACCCGGAAGGTCGGTGGTTCGACTCCACTCGCCGCTACCATTAGGGCGTATAGCTCAGCTGGGAGAGCACCTGCCTTACAAGCAGGGGGTCGTAGGTTCGAGCCCTGCTACGCCCACCATTTATGGCCGGGTAGTTCAGTTGGTTAGAATGCCAGCCTGTCACGCTGGAGGTCGACGGTTCGAGCCCGTTCCCGGTCGCCAATTTTTTTTAAATAAATCAGATTATATTTTTATGGTGGGTATAGTCAAGTGGTTAAGACAACGGGTTGTGGCTCCGTCATGCGTGGGTTCGAATCCCACTACCCACCCCATTTTTTGCTTATCGTTGGGGTATCGCCAAGCGGTAAGGCAATGGATTCTGATTCCATCATGCGCAGGTTCGAATCCTGCTACCCTAGCCAATATGGCGACATAGCCAAGTGGTAAGGCAGAGGTCTGCAAAACCTTTATTCCCCAGTTCAAATCTGGGTGTCGCCTCCATTGAATTAGCACCTTTTATAGGTGCTTTTTTCATGCAAAAAAGAGCGGTAAATTCGCTCTTTACTTTTTATAAATATCCCGTCTATGTCCGATCCTTAGCGCAAGTATTATTAGTTCTTCATCCTCTATCAAGGTAAGAATCCTATAATCTCCAAGCCTATAACATCTTTGAGGGTTTTCAATGCCATCAAGATTCTTTGAAATCCAGTTCATAATCATTTGACGAGTGTAGTTATCCAATTTGGCTAAATCTTTAATACTCTTTTCAGTATATTTTACGGTATACTTCTTCATTTATTTAAGATTTCCTCAGCTTCGTCAATTGAATAAGTCTTTGGATTCTCCAAATATTCTTTGTATGCCTCTTCGGCAATGGCAATATCATACTCGTCCTCGATTTTTTCAAATAGGGCATTCTTAAAGGCTTCACCAAGGGAAACGGAATGGAGTTTTGCATAGCTTTCTGCTAGCATCTTTTCTTCTTTAGTTAATCTAATGGAAAAGCTCATTTTAATCACCTCTCTTTGTTTAGTACATTGTACTACAATGCTGATATATAGTCAATTTGTATTATGGATTACTTTTGTGATAAAATGGCCCTAGGTGGTGATAATATGATAACAATCAGAGAAATTTACAAGATAGGAAGAGGACCATCAAGTTCACATACAATAGGGCCAGAGAGGGCCTGCAAGAGATTTATGCAGGATTTCGATATGGATCAGGTAAAGGTCATCCTGTACGGGTCCCTAGCAAAGACAGGTAAGGGACACGGAACAGACAGGGTGATAGTTAAGACCTTTGAACCAATTAAGTGTGACATAGTAATGGATGAAGAGACGGTGATGGATCATCCTAACACCATGGACCTAATCGCTTTTAAAGACGGTAAAGAGATAGGCCAGGTAAGGGTTAAATCCGTTGGCGGCGGAGACATCCTTTATGGAGATGAAAAGAAAAAAGAATTTAAGCAGGTATATTCTGAGAATACATTTTCTGAAGTTGCAGAGTACTGCAAGGAAAACGACATGGAGCTTTGGGAATACGTATTTGAAAAGGAACCTGACATTGAAGAATACCTATACCAGGTATGGGAACAGATGATAAAGACCATGCGTGCTGGAGTAAACGACGAAGGCATCCTTCCTGGAGGACTGGAGCTTCAGAAGAAGGCAAAGCTGCTTAGATACGCAGAGCACGTAGATGAAACTCCTGAGGTAAGGGAAGAAAGACTGATATGTTCCTATGCCTTTGCAACCAGCGAGCAAAACGCATCAGGCGAGACCATAGTTACTGCCCCTACCTGCGGAGCTGCAGGCATACTCCCAGCCGTCCTATACTATAACCAAAAGCGTAGACACTATACAGATGAGGAGATAGTTCACGCCCTTGCAACTGCAGGACTAGTTGGAAACGTAATAAAGACCAACGCATCAATTTCAGGTGCAGAGGCAGGATGCCAGGCAGAAGTAGGAAGCGCTTGCTCAATGGCAGCAGCAGCCTTAGCTCAGCTTTACGGCCTATCCATAGATAAGGTGGAGTACGCTGCAGAGATCGCACTTGAACATCACCTAGGACTTACATGTGACCCTGTATGCGGCCTAGTTCAGATACCTTGCATTGAGAGAAATGCAGTAGCAGCTATGAGGGCAATAAACGCAGTAAACCTAGCCAGCCTTCTATGGCAGACTAGAAAGGTTTCCTTCGACAAGATTGTGACAACTATGGCTGAAACAGGTAGAGACCTAAGAGAACCATACAGAGAGACTTCAGAAGGAGGATTAGCAAAGAACTACTGATGAAGATTATTGATATGCACTGCGATACCTTCTGGGCATGCTACCCAGAGAGGAAATCCATTAGAAAAAACGACGGACATATTGACCTGGAAAAGCTGATCAAGGGAGATTCCATGGCCCAGTTCTTCGCCATCTTCATTCCAAAGGAAGATACAGAGGATGTGGGCGTAAGCAGGATGGACTACTTCAACAGCGTAAGGGACTTTTACCTTGAAGAGCTTCAGAAGAACAAGGACCTTATCCGCCCTGTATATACAGTATCTGATCTAGAGAAGAACTTAGCAGATGGCAAGCTATCTTCCGTTTTAACCATAGAGGATAGCGCGCTGGTTGAAGGAAAGATGGAGAGGATAGGAGAACTGAAGGACAAGGGAGTAAGCCTTATGACACTTACCTGGAACTACGAAAACTGCTTCGGCTATCCCAACTCATCTGACCCTGCGATTCATGCCAAGGGCCTGAAGGACTTCGGCAAGGAAGCTGTAAAGGAGATGAACAGGAAGGGAATAATCGTGGATGTTTCCCACCTTTCAAGCGGAGGCCTAAAAGATGTGGTAAAGGTAACATCAAAGCCAATAGTTGCATCCCACTCCTGTGCAAGAGCCCTTTCCAACGACCAGAGAAACCTTTGGGACGATGAGATGAAGCTTATTGCAGATACAGACGGAACCATCGGAGTAAACTTCTACTCAGAGTTTCTTAGAGAAGGCTGCTTCCACTCATATCTAGATGACATTTTAGAGCACACCAAGTATATGGTGAATAAGGTGGGCATAGACCATGTTTCACTGGGCTCAGACTTTGACGGCATAGACTGCACCCTGGATCTAAAGGACTTCACATATATGCCTAAGCTGGTGGAAGGCCTTTCAAAGACATTTAAGGATAGCGATTTAGAAAAGATATGCTACGGTAACACTCTTCGAGTAATGAAGGAGAACTTATGAAGATAGATAAGCATTTATACAAAGGATACCCTAAAGAGGGAGAGGAAAGGAAATATCTAGTTTCCTTTGAAAATCTAGACATATTAAAGGTACTTAGAAACTACCAGGTGCTGGAGATTGAGGACTGCCAGGAAACATCTGAAATTAGAACTAGAAGGGTGCAAGAACAGTACTTTAGAACTAAGGAAGAGTTAGAAGAGCCTATCACTAGACAAGTGTATGAGGAGTCAGTAAAGAACATCTATCATCTTTACAGGGTAGTTCCTAGAACTAGGTACGTTTTCCCTGATGGCATCATTTCAAGCGCCATCCTTTCAGGAGTAAGTGTTGACTCCTTTGAAGGAAGAGGAATCTTCATGATGCTGGATACATTTAATACCTGGAATGGCTTTGGCATCCTTACCGTAAAAGGTACAGGAGCAGCAGGCCTAGACCTAAAGCTTCCAGGCTTTGAAATTGTAAAAGACATTACTGGGGATAAGACGTACTACACAAAGTCCATTGCAACAATAGACTATACAAGTTTCTTAGAATAGAAAAGAGCGGCTAGCCGCTCTTCTTAAATCTCTTTAACTCCGTCAAAGTCTGGCTTTAGAAGTATTGAAGTCCACTTGTGGTTTAGATCCTTTAACTTCTCGTCCAGCTTTTCCTTTACATCTTTATCTGTTGATACAGCCATTAGAGTAGGACCAGCTCCTGAAATGAAGAAGCCGCAGCAACCTGAATCTAAGGCTATCTTTTTTACGTCCTCGTATTCGTCTATAAGCTCTTTCCTGTATGGCTGATGAAGTCTATCGCTTAGGGATAGCTTTATTAGCTCCTCATCGCAGTTTTCTAAGGCTTTTAGCAGCACTGCAGTTCTAGATACATTAAATATTGCATCCTCGTGCTTTACTTCCTTTGGAAGGACCGCTCTAGCCTTGTGAGTGGATACCTCAAAGTCTGGATACATGCAGCAGAAGAAAAGCTTATCTGAAATGTTGTACTTCACAGTGTATGGGTCAGCTCCATCTAGGAAGGAAGCGGTAAATCCACCAAACAGTGCAGGTGCAACGTTATCTGGATGGCCTTCAATCATGTTGGCAACCTTAAGAAGGTCTGTATCTGTCATCTTGTAGCCGTGAAGGGCATTAGCAGCGTAGACACCAGCAGATATCATGGTAGCTGATGAGCCTAGGCCTCTAGAAACAGGTACGTTAGTTTCTGTTACCTTGATCTTTATTCCACCAACTTCAAGACCCATGTACTCCATAGCGGCCTTGTAGCTTACGTAGGAAAGGTTTTCCTCGTTACAAAACTCCTCAGGACAGCCTTCAATTACCAGGCCTTCATCCATAAGTTCAAATTCATATTGGTTATATACGGAAAATGCGCATCCCAGGGAATCGAATCCTGGGCCTACATTTGCTGTAGTCGCAGGCGCTCTTAATTTAATCTTTTTCATAATTCACCTCGTAGTTATTTTACCCCATAGACTGAGCTAATACAAGTATGTATAATATATGGTATGAAACTGATAATTATCGATGGAAAAAGCGGAGCTGGAAAGACCACCTACGCCAGGAGTATTTCAGACAATATCGTGCATATGGATGACTTCTTCTTGCCTATAGACCTGAGGACAAAGGAAAGGCTAGATGAGGTAGGCGGAAATATTCACTACGAAAGGTTTAAGGAGGAAGTGGTGGATAAAATCCTAAAGGGACAGGACTTTAGCTACCGCATCTTTAACTGCAAGGAGATGGACTACGTAGGAGAAAGACACATATCCTGTGAGAAGGATATTGTTATAGAGGGGGCATATTCTATGCACCCATACTTTAACTGGGATAGCCTTCCAATCGAAAAGGAAGTAATCTTTATGGATATCTCAGATGAGGAGCAGGAGAAGAGGATCAGACAAAGAAACGGAGATCTGGTCTGGGAGATATACAGGGATAAATGGATCCCAATGGAAAATAGATATTTTGAGAAATAGGGACGGTTCTTTTTTCTTGCGAAAGAGGGACGGTTCTTTTTTTCGAGAAAGGGGGACGGTTCTTTTTTCTTAGGACGAGAAAGAGGGACGGTTCTTTTTTCTTATTCACTAAAATACCCGGAGAGTGTTATCTCCGGGTGTATTTGTGCGAAAAAAGAACCGTCCCTGATTCTTATTGAGAAAAAAGAACCGTCCCTTATTCTTAAAAAGAACCGTCCCTGATTCTTATTGAGAAAAAAGAACCGTCCCTGCTTCTTATTTCATTGAACCAGTCTTTTCAAATTTGGAGTGCCATGATAGTGCTTCATCAAGTAGGTGAGGAGTTTGGCAAGGAGCTTCCTGACAAGCTCTATTGAAGTAATCCCAAAGCTTATCCTTGTAGTCAGGGTGAGCGCAGTTTTCGATGATTGCTCTAGCTCTTTCCTTAGGTGATAAGCCTCTAAGGTCAGCATAGCCTTGCTCAGTAACTATTACGTTAACCTCGTGCTCTGTGTGGTCTACGTGAGGACACATAGGAACTATTGATGAAATTGCTCCATCCTTTGCGATGGATGATGTGGTGAAGATTACTAGGGCAGCGCTTCTTGAGAAGTCTCCAGAACCGCCGATACCGTTCATGATCTTCTTGCCCTGTACGTGAGTTGAGTTTACGTTTCCGTAGATGTCTACCTCTAGGGCTGTATTCATAGCTATAAGGCCTAATCTCTTTGAAACTTCAATGCTGTTTGAAATCTCTTCAGGTCTGAAGATGATCTTGTCCTTGAAGAAGTCTATGTTCTTTATGAACTCTACTCTAGCTTCTGGTGAAGGTGCAAGTGCTGTGCAGGATGCAACCTTTGCCTTGCCGCACTTAACCAGGTCAAGCATTGAGTCCTGAATTACCTCTGTATAGCAGGTTAGGTTTTCAAATTCTGAGTCCATTAGTCCGTAAAGGACTGCGTTTGCTACTGAACCTACTCCTGATTGAATTGGAAGAAGTTCGTTTGTAAGTCTTCCTTCCTTAACTTCGTTTCTGAAGAACTTGATGATGTTTTCACCGATCTTCTTTGCATCGTCTGAAATTGCTGCAAGAGGTCTAGTCTTATCTTCGTATTCGGATAAAACGATACCCTTGATCTTGTCCCATCCACATTCAATGTATGGAGTTCCGATTCTATCTCCTGGATGCATGATAGGAATTGGCTTTCTTTCAGGTGGGTTTTCAGTGATGTATACGTCTGCCATACCTTCAAGTTCCATAGGTGCCTTTATGTTAAGTTCAACGATAACCTTGTCTGTGTTCTTTACGAATATAGGAGTGTTACCTACTGAAGTAGTTGGAACTAGGTGGCCTTCCTCTGTAATTGCTAAAGCTTCAACGATTACAACGTCAGGCTTCTTTACGTATCCGTATGAAACCATCTGTGGTGAAAGACCTAGGTGCATGTCGATGTAGTCCACTTCGCCCTTGTTGATGGCATTCCTCATATCCTTGTTAGTCTGATAAGGAATTCTCTTTCTGATAGCTCCTGCTTGAACTAAGGTTGCAACCTCAGGTCCAACAGATGCTCCTGTGTATAAATCAATTTTAATCTTTTCTCCAGCGTTAACCCTTTCGGATAGTGCTGCAGGAACTGCCTTAGCGTATCCTGAGTTAGTGAAGCCGCTGATACCAACAACGTCGCCATCGTTTATCATCTGGGCTGCTTCCTGAGCTGAAATGATTAAATCATAACCTTTCGTATTTCTAATTCTGTTATCTAAATTTTCCATGGCATTTTCCTCCTTAAACCAGTAAACATATTATACATCAAAGAGGAAAGATAAATTTAACTTTTTTTGTATTTTTGTGTATAATTAACATAGGAGGAAATGCTATGAATAAGACGAAGATAATATGCACTCTTGGACCTGCTTCAAGCAGCGAAAAGGTGATTTCAAAGATGCTGGACAAGGGAATGAACGTGGCTAGAGTAAACTTCTCCCACGGCACACATGAGTCCCACGGCCAGGTCATAGATATGTTTAGAAAGGTGAGAGATGAAAAGGGGATCCCTGCAGCAGTAATGCTGGACACTAAAGGCCCTGAAATTAGACTTGGCACATTTAATGATGGCCAGGTAACCATAGCTAGAGATAGCAAGTTCACCTTTACTTCAAGGGAAGTAGCAGGAGATGAAACAATGGTTTCAGTAACCTTTAAAGACCTTCCTAGACAGATGAAAAAGGGCGAGTTCATCCTGGTAGACGATGGAATGATGAAGTTTAAGGTCATTGAAAGCGAAGGAGAGGACATCCTTTGTAAGGCCCTTACATCAGGAAAGCTAAAGGATCACAAGGGAGTAAACATTCCAGATAAGTCACTGGAGATGGAATACCTTTCAGAGGTGGATAAATCCGACATTCTCTTTGGCATAGAAAAGGATGTGGACTACGTAGCTGCAAGCTTTATGCGTAGAAACGCTGATGCGCTAGATCTTAGAAACTTCCTAGATGTTAACGGCGGAAAGGACATCAAGATAATCGCTAAGATCGAAAACCTTGAAGGCATAAACAATGTGGAAGAAATCCTAGAGGTTGTAGATGGCATCATGGTAGCTAGAGGCGACATGGGAGTTGAGGTAAACTACGAGAGACTTCCAGGAATTCAAAAGCAGATCATCCGTAGGTGCAAAGAGGCTGGAAAGATAGTAATTACAGCAACCCAGATGCTGGAGTCCATGATAGAAAACCCTATGCCTACTAGAGCTGAGATTACGGATGTAGCTAACGCCGTATTTCAAGGTACCAGCGCAGTAATGCTTTCTGGAGAAAGTGCAGCCGGAAAGTATCCCGTTGAAGCTGTAAGCGCCATGTCAAAGATTATCAAGCAGAGCGAAAAGGACTTTGAGAAGTACGGAGATACAGACGGCACTCCAGATAAAAACAGGGAAGATATAACCAACGCTGTAGGACACGGCGCAGGAACTATCGCAAAGGACATCAAGGCCAGCGCCCTAATTGCCATCACAAAGACAGGCTACACTGCAAACAAGATGAGTAAGTTTAGACCATCAGTTCAGATAGTTGGGGTTACACCAGAGCTAAAGGCATACCACCAGATGGCACTTATCTGGGGAGTAAATCCTCTAGTGATGGAAGATGTTAAAGACCTGGAGGAACTTTTCAAGCACTCGGTAGAGATTACTCTAAATGCTGGACTAATTAAAAAAGGTGACCACGTGGTGATCACAGCAGGGGTTCCAGTAGGAGTAGCAGGAAGTACAAACATCATTAGAGTAGAAACGGTATAAATATAAAGCCAGGGCTTTTGCCCTGGCTATTCATTTAGCGCATTTTCATATGCGGCTAATATTTCGTCTTTTAAAAGATTTCTAAAGTCTGAAGCTAGTGGATGAGCTACGTCTTTGAATGTGTCGTCGCCAACTTTCTTGCTAGGCATTGCAACGAATAGACCGCTCTTACCTTCGATAACTTTGATGTCGTGAACTACGAAAATATCGTCGAAAGTAACTGAAGCAACAGCTTTCATCTTTTCGCTTGAATCAATAAGTCTAATCCTAATATCTGTAATATTCATAATACATCCTTTCCTATATGAGTTTTAAATAATTATACACGAGCATTCATATTATTTCAATATTAATTTTTTATTATTTCCTTTATAATCTCTTCTCATTGTGATATAATAAACTGAGAAATTTTGTGGAGGCAAAGCTAGTGATTCAATTATCAAAATACAAGAATATTCACTGCATAGGAATCGGAGGCATAGGACTATCTGCAATAGCAGAGATACTGCTGGATAGAGGATATAACGTTTCCGGTTCAGACATGAAAGAATCAGACATGACTCAGCTACTTAAGCGTAGAGGAGCAAAGATATATATAGGCCATAGCAGCGAGAATGTGGAAGACGTGGACCTAGTAGTATATTCTGCAGCAGTAGCAGCAGATAACCCTGAAATCGTAAGAGCCAAGGAGAGAGGCGTTCTTATCGTCTCAAGAGCTCAGATGCTTGGAACCCTTATGGCTGAATACGAAAACAGCATCGCTATTAGCGGAACTCACGGAAAGACCACAACTACTTCTATGGTTTCTTTAATTTTAGACAATGCTGACCTGGACCCTACAATCCTTGTAGGGGGAAACCTAGCAGAGATAGGTGGAAACGTAAAGGTAGGAAAGAGCCAGTACTTCGTAACAGAAGCTTGCGAGTACATGGATAGCTTTTTAAACCTAAAGCCTCAGATAGAGGTAATACTGAACATCGATTCTGACCACCTAGACTACTTTAAGGACATCGACCACATAGTAAGCTCCTTCGACAGGTTTACAAAACTGGTTCCAGAAAACGGTAAGATCATCGCATACGATGCCAATCCATTTGTAAAGCAGGTAATAGCAGATATTCCTGGTGCCATCACATTCGGCTACGGTGAAAACTGCACATACTATGCAAAGGACATCGCCTTTGATGAAAACGGAATGCCATCATTTACCGTAATGCACTTTGGAGTAAACCTAGGTAGAGCAACATTAAACGTACCAGGTGAGCACAACATTCTAAACGCTCTAGCGGCCTTTTCATGCTGTCACGTTTTAGGAGTAAGCCCTGAGGTTATCCTAAAGCAGCTTAGAGCATACAAGGGTACAGAAAGAAGATTCGACATTGTTGGTAAGACAAAGAATGGAGCAACCATCATCGATGACTATGCTCACCATCCAACAGAGATAAAGGCTGTAATAGATGCAACTAAGAATATTGACCACGACAAGCTATGGCTAATATTCCAGCCACATACATATACAAGAACCTTAGCACTTATGGAGGAATTTAAGGACTCATTTATGGGCGTGGATAAGCTAATCCTTGCAGAAATTTATGCAGCAAGGGAAAAGAACATCCACAAGGTTTCTTCAGTAACTTTGGTTGAAAAGATTAAAGAGGCTCATCCTGAAATGGACGTAAGGTTCATGGAGGACTTCGATGAGATAGCAAGCTACGTCTTAGAAAACGCCGGCAGAAGGGATCTAGTAATCACCATGGGCGCAGGAGACGTGTACAAAATTGGAGATAAGATGCTATGAGAAATGAGAAACATCTAACTAATGGCGTAAAGTTCATAGACATTGAACACGCATACATCGATGATCAGGTAGTAATAGGAAAAGGCACAGTGATCTATCCAAACGTTGTCATAGAAGGTGACAGTGTAATAGGCGAGGACTGCGTAATAGGGCTATCCACTAGAATCAAGGACTCCAAGATAGGGGACAAGGTTGAAGTACAAAACAGCGTAATCCTTGAATCAGAAGTTGGAGATGAAACTAGCGTAGGACCTTTTGCATACCTTAGACCTGGTTCAAAGATCGGCAAGAAGTGCAAGGTAGGAGACTTCGTTGAAGTGAAGAACTCTACCCTAGGAGACGGTTCAAAATCAGCACATCTAACATATATAGGGGACAGCGATGTTGGAAGTGGTGTTAATATTGGCTGCGGCGTAGTATTTGTAAACTACGACGGAACCAACAAATTTAGAAGTCAGGTAGAAGACGATGCTTTCATCGGCTGCAACACAAACCTAGTTTCACCTGTAAAGGTGGGAAAAGGAGCATACATTGCAGCAGGAAGCACCGTAACAAAGGATGTTCCATCTGACGCTTTATGCGTGGCAAGGGAGAAGGAGTATATTAAACCAAATTGGGCCAAGGAAAAGGGCCTATACAAAAAGAAAAAATAGTTAATCAAACAGAAAGAAGAGGTCAAAAACAAATGAAAAACGGTGTATATTCGGATTTCAAAATTTTTGCTGGTAATTCACACAAGGAACTAGCAGAAAAAATTGCATCATGCGTTGGTAAGCCACTAGGCAAGGCAGAGGTTAAGAAGTTCTCTGACGGCGAAATTGCAGTAAACATTCAGGAAACAGTTAGAGGAGTTGACGTATATATCATTCAATCAACTTGTGCTCCTGTTAACGATAATCTAATGGAACTTCTAATTATGATCGATGCCATGAGAAGAGCTTCAGCTGGCAGAATCAACGCAGTAATCCCTTACTATGGATATGCAAGACAGGATAGAAAGGCTAAGGCTAGAGACCCAATCACAGCTAAGCTTGTAGCAAACCTACTTGTAGCTGCAGGAGCAGATAGAGTAGTAACTATGGATCTTCACGCTAACCAAATTCAAGGCTACTTCGATATCCCAGTAGACCATCTAATCGGTATGCCAATCTACGCTAAGTACTTCCTAGACAAGAACTTAGAAGACATGTGCGTAGTATCACCAGACCACGGTTCAGTAACTAGAGCAAGAAATATTGCTGAAGTACTAGATTGCCCAATCGCAATTATCGACAAGAGAAGACCTGAACCTAACAAGAGTGAAATCATGAACATCATCGGTAACATTGAAGGCAAGAACTGCATCATCGTTGACGATATGATCGATACAGCAGGTACTATCACAAACGCTGCAAACGCTGTTAAGCAGCTAGGAGCTAAGGCAGTATTTGCTGCTGCAACTCACGGAGTTTTATCTGGACCTGCTATCCAGAGAATCCAGGATTCAGCAATTGAAGAACTTATCCTTTTAGATACAGTTCCAGTTCCAGTTGAAAAGGAAATCCCTAAGATGGTTCACCTTTCAGCTGCACCACTAATCGCTGAAACTATCTCAAGAATCCACCACAACGATTCAGTAAGTAAATTGTTTGATTAATTAACATAAGAGGAGGCCTTTATGTACGTAGTTTGCGGTTTAGGAAACCCAGGAAAAAAATATGAGAATACTAGACATAACATGGGTTTTATCACCGTAGACCAGATTGCAGAAAAGCTAGGCATAAAGGTAGACAAGATAAAACATAAATCCTTGGTCGGCGAGGGAAATATCGCCGGCCAAAAGGTTTTGCTTGTAAAACCTCAAACATACATGAACCTTTCTGGGGAAGCTGTAAGGGAGATAATGACCTACTATAAGGTCCCTATTGAAAACCTTATCGTCATCTACGACGACATCGACCTTGAGACTGGTGTTATTCGCCTTAGAAAGAAGGGTAGCTCCGGCACCCATAACGGCATGAGAAACATCATCTACCAGATACAGGACGATAACTTCCCAAGGATCCGCATAGGTATAGGGTCTGAAAAGAAAGGGGATTTGGCTTCCTTCGTTACAGGAAATGTAACAAAGAAGGAGATTGAGCCACTGGAAGATGCAATCCTAAGAGCAAGGGATAGCGTCTTTTCAATAATTGAAGATGGCATAGATAGAGCCATGAACACTTTTAACACAAGGAATACATTAGATGGCAAGGAAACTGATTAACGTTTCTGGAGTATCGGACAAAGCCTATGCTCCAGTAATAGCCACTCTAGCATCAAAGGAGAAAGAACAGAACCTGGTAATTGTTTCTAGCTTAGCTAGAGCAAAGGCCCTAGGGTCAGATCTTTCTTTTTTTACTAAGAAGCCAATATATGTGCTTTCGGGGGAGGACCACGTCTTC
The DNA here is from genome assembly GCA_024403135.1 of Clostridia bacterium. Taxonomy (GTDB): domain Bacteria; phylum Bacillota; class Clostridia; order Peptostreptococcales; family Anaerovoracaceae; genus JAKSSK01. The sequence goes on along the minus strand of JAKSSK010000013.1, from coordinate 17,189 downwards.
CTAAAGTTCGATGCTAGAAGCTCAGATGAAATGATCAATAGACTGGCAATACTTAAGGCACTGAGGACCGAAGATGACGCTTTGGTAATAGCGCCTGTTTCTGCTGCCATAAAAAAGATGATCCCAAAGGATGAGTTTAGAGCTAGGACCATCAATATTAAGCGCGGAGGAGAAGTAGACCTTGATGAGCTAAAGGAAAAGCTGGTTGGCATGGGATACGAGAGAATGCAGCTTGTAGATACAAGGGGCCAGTTTGCCGTAAGAGGAGACATTGTTGACGTATTCACACCTGACGGAGAGTACCCATACAGAATAGAGCTATTTGGAAGCGAAGTTGATTCCATCAGAACCTTCGACCCAGATGATCAGCGCTCCATAGAAAACCTAACCGACATTGAAATTGATCCTGCAAAGCAGATTGTTATAGATAAAGATAGATTCGAAAATGCAAAGAAAAAGATAGAGAAGGCATACAAAGATGAAAGGCTTCAGGAAAGAAAGAATCAGATTATTGACTACATAGATAATCTTTCCAATATGCAGCTTCTTGAAAACTACATAGCATACTTCTACGATGAGCCTGAGTTCATCTGGAACTACATGAGGGGTGGAAACATCATCGTTGAAGATCCAGATAGGGTTATGGAAGTTTTAGAGCTAAGGGATAAGGAGATGACGGATGATGTTCTATCCCTAGTTAGCCAAGGCCAGATGGCAAAGGAGGATGCTGCTAGCCTTTCCACCAAGGAAGACTTTTTAAGGGTATATAGCGAGGACTCTGTATACGTAGTTACCACCTTCCCTAAGAGGGTAAAGGGAGTAGATGACTTTACTAGCATAAAGAATATGCGCTCTAGAAACATGCTAGCCTTCCACGGTCACATGGAGCTTCTTGCTTCAGAGATAAGGAGATTCACTAGGGATAACTACCAGATTCACATAGTATGCTCCACTGAAAACAGACTATCCGGGGTAAGGGAGTACATTGAAAACCTTCAGGCTCCAGGAAAGTATCACTACCACCTGGGAGAGCTATCTGGTGGCTTCGATTTTCCAGAGGACAAGGTGTGCTACATAACTGAAAGCGACATCTTCGATTTTCAGAGAAAGCCAAAGGCTAAGAGAAAGAAGGAGTTTAGCCACGGACAAAAGATTCAAAGCTTTACAGACCTTGCTGAAGGCGACTACGTGGTACACGAAAGCTACGGCATAGGTAGATTCGTAAAGATAGAGCAGCTAAAGATAGACGGCGAGGTAAAGGACTATATCAAGATCAAGTATGCGGGAACAGATGTATTAAACGTTCCTGTGGACAGGATGGATAGAATCCAAAAGTACATCGGCTCCGATGGAAACGTACCAAAGCTTCACAAACTATCTGGCGGCGAGTGGAAGATTCAGAAGGCTAGGGCAAAGGAAGCAATAGCCGAGATGGCCCAGGAGCTAGTTAAGATATCTGCCATCAGAAAGGCAAGGCCAGGTTACGCCTTCAAGGAAGACGACCAGTGGCAGAGGGAGTTTGAGGAAAGCTTCCCATTTGAAGAGACAGATGATCAGCTAAGAAGCATAGAAGAGATAAAGCAGGATATGCAAAAGCCTATAGCCATGGATAGACTGCTTTGCGGTGACGTAGGCTTTGGTAAGACCGAAGTTGCAGCAAGGGCAATATTTAAGTGCCTATCCGAAGGTAAGCAGGCCGCCTTTTTAGTACCTACCACCATCCTAGCTAACCAGCACTACTATACCCTAGTAGAGAGGCTGGAAAAGTTTCCGTTTAACGTGGAGCTTCTTTCAAGGTTTAAGACTGAGGCTGAGCAAAAGGAAACACTTAAGAAACTTGAAGCAGGGCAGGTAGACTTAGTAATTGGAACACATAGGCTCCTATCCAGCGACGTAAAGTTTAAAGACCTAGGCCTTTTAGTTATTGACGAGGAGCAAAGGTTTGGAGTTAGCCATAAGGAGGCCATCAAGAAGCTAAAGGAGAACGTGGACGTTCTTACCCTTTCAGCTACCCCAATACCTAGAACCTTAAATATGTCCCTAACAGGCATAAAGGACATGAGCTTAATAGAGGAACCTCCTGAGGAAAGGTATCCTGTGCAGACCTACGTACTTGAAGAGGAGGAGAACCTGCTTAGAGAGGTAATCCAAAGGGAGCTAGATAGAGGAGGCCAAGCCTTCGTCGTATATAACCGTGTTAGAGGTATCAACCAGGTGGCCCAGCTAATTGAGGAGCTGGTACCAGATGCTAGGGTAGCAGTAGGCCACGGCCAGATGAAGGAAAACACCCTAGAAAACATCATGCTAGACTTCATAAACGGTAACACCAACGTTCTTGTTGCAACCACAATAATAGAGTCTGGCATAGACATACCTAACGCAAACACCATGGTCATCCTAAACGCAGACCACTTCGGCCTATCCCAGCTATACCAGCTGAGAGGCAGGGTAGGAAGATCAACCAGGGTAGCCTACGCATACCTGATGTATCAAAGGGACAAGGTGCTTACTGAAGCATCTGAAAAGAGACTTAAGGCCATCAAGGACTTTACGGAGTTTGGAGCAGGCTTTAAGGTGGCCATGAAGGACCTTGAAATAAGGGGAGCAGGTAACCTACTTGGAAGTCAGCAGTCAGGCCACATCATGAACGTGGGCTACGAGCTATACTGCAAGATGGTTGAAGAGGCCATAGCGAGCCTGGAAGGGGAAGTTCAGGAAGAAACCATAGAGGATGTAACAATAGAGTTTAACGAAAGCGCATACATCCCTGAAAGGTATATTGAGAACCCATCTCTTAAGCTTCAGATGTACAAGAAGATTGCGGCCATTAAAACCCTAGATGATGAAGAGGAAATCCTAGATGAACTACTGGATAGATTTGGAGATATTCCAAAGGAGACCGTAAGGCTAGTTAAGATTTCTAGAATGAGAAAGTTGGCCTTAAGCCTAGGGGTTGAGAGAATCCACATGGAAGGTGGCAAGGTGATCTTCGACTTTAGTGAGGAAAACGCCTTAAACCCATATGGACTTATGAGGGCAGCAGAGGACTTTGGAATGAGGGTGTTCATCCACGCAGGAAAGAAGCCAATGATAAAACTTTCTGCAGAAGCTAAGAAGATATATGATGATTCAATAAAATTACTGGAAACATTAAAAGAAGGCATTGATTAATGCCTTCTTGTCATTTTCTCTGCTACTTCAAGTGCCGCATCAAAGGTCCCCGTAAACAGCTCGTTATATATTCTAATCAAAACCTTTGGACTTTCGTTCATGCCGCTGGATAGCCAGTCGGTGATGGCACCTAAAAGGGCGTTCTTATAGAAGTTGGCTAAAAAGCCCTGAACCTCAGGATCCATGTCTTCTCCAGCCTGGTTTAGAACAGCTGTCAATGCGTGCTTAAATGCCACCTCGTTTACGAACCTTACAAGTACATCCTTGTTTAGGGACTGGTTGATATTCTTTACAGCCCTCCTGTTTTTGTACAGATAGGTCAGGCACTGCTCTAGCCCCTTTTGCCAGTCTGTGTCCAGCTGACTTACGAATACATATGACAGTAGGTCATAGATATCATTAAAGTGGTAGTAGAAGGTGTTTCTACTGACTCCGCACCTGGATGTAATGTCCTCCACCTTTATCTTGTTCAAAGGCCTTTCGGATAGGAGATGCATAAATGAATTTGCTATTGCATTCTTAGTTAAAGTATTCATAGACACATAATAACACATATTTGAACAAAAATAAAGGTTTGTTTAATATTATTACAAAACCTTAAATTTGTAAGTTTAATTTAAGAATGCCAGTGTTAGAATATCTCTTGGAGAGTAATTAAAATGGAAAGATTTTCAAAGACGGTAGTAAAGAGGAGAAAGCTAATTCTAGTAATATGCCTAATACTTTTAATACCTAGTGCATTTAGCTTTTTAATCACTCCTGTAAACTACGACATAATGACATATTTACCTCAGGATATGGAATCCGTAAGAGGCTCGCACATATTCAGCGATGAGTTTGACAAGGGCGCCTTCGCCATGATCATGATTGACGACATGGAGTACAAGGACGTTGCCAAGATCAAGGCCAGGGTTGAAAAAATACCGAACGTGGCAAACGTCATCTGGTACGATACGGCTCTTGACATATCGGTTCCTACTGAAATATTACCTAAGTCGGTGTACAAGGTGTTCAACTCGGACAAGGCAACCCTTATGGCCGTATTCCTACACACCAACATTTCTGAGGATAGAACCCTAGAAGCCATAGGCCAGATGAGAAAGATCTGCGGAAAGCAGGCATACATCTCTGGAATGAGTAGCTTCGTATACGATTTAAAGGAACTGGGAGATAAGGAAAAGCCAATCTATGTAGCAATAGCTGTAGTTCTTGGCCTAGCCCTTTTATCCGTATTCATGGAATCCTTTGCCATCGGCCTAATATTTATGGCGGGCATAGGAATGAGCATACTGTACAACATGGGAACCAACTTCCTGATGCACGATGTATCCTACATCACCTTTGCCATAGCCGCGGTGCTTCAGCTTGCGGTAACCATGGACTACTCCATATTCCTATGGCATAGCTATGAGAGAAAGCGTAAGAGCGGGTTAGCTAATGAACCGGCCATGGAAAAGGCTATCTCTGAGACACTTTTATCCATACTGGGAAGCTCAGCCACCACAATAGCTGGATTCTTAGCTCTATCCTTTATGACCTTTGGCCTAGGAGTAAACCTGGGAGTTATTATGGCTAAGGGCGTAGTATTTGGTCTACTTGGCTCAGTTACCATACTTCCAGGCCTAATACTTACCTTCGATAAACTGATAGAAAAGACTAGACATAAGACACCTAATATTAACTTTAAAAAGATTTCAAGCGCTGTATTAAAGAAGCCAGCTGTTATAGTTGCGGTAGCCCTACTTGTAATTGGACCTGCTCTATATGGCTATTTAAATACAGAAGTATACTATAAGCTGGACAATGGAATTCCTAAAGATATTCATTGCATACAGGCTTCGCAAAAGTTATCTGACGAGTTTGGAATGCACTGTAGCCACATACTGCTATTAGATAACAGCCTATCTCAGATAGATGAAAACCACATGATCAAGGAGCTAGAGCAGGTAGATGGCGTTAAGGCTGTAATAGGAATGGGCTCTGTGCTTAGCCCATCTGTACCTAGGGAGATACTTCCTAGCCAGGTTACAGACATTTTTAGAGGCAAGGACCACAACTTCATGATGATAAGTTCTGAGTACTCCACCGCCTCTGATGAAGTAAACGCACAGATAGATGAAATAAATCAAATTGTAAAGTCCTACGATAAAACAGCACTTCTGATGGGAGAAGCACCAGGCACCAAGGACCTTATCAAGATTACTGACCACGACTTCAAGGTGGTAACTGCAATTTCAGTCCTTGTAATCTTCTTAATCATCGCCCTGGTATTTAGGTCAATATCCCTACCAATAATCCTGGTAGGATGTATTGAGCTGGCAATATTGATCAACCTAGGCATACCGTTTTACACGGGAAAGGTGCTAAGCTTCATCGACTCCATATGCATCAGCACCATCCAGCTAGGGGCAACGGTGGACTACGCAATCCTACTTACCACCAAATATAAGGAGAACAGGCTAAAGGGAATGAAGAAGGAAGAGGCTGTAAGCCTTGCTCATGAAACTTCTACGCCATCAATTCTTGTTAGCGCACTTTCATTCTTTGCAGCAACAGTAGGTGTAGCAATTTATTCAAACATAGATATAATCAGCTCCATGGTAGGCCTTATGGCTAGGGGAGCGTTAATAAGCATGCTGGTAGTAGTCATAGTTTTACCATCCTTCCTAAGGGTATGCGATGGCTTCATCATAAGGACTACCAAGGGCATGAAAAAGTGTAAGGAGGCATAATAATATGAAAAAGAGAATATTATCCATGCTTTTGATACTGACCTTGATTCCTACAGTATCCTTTGCAGGAACTGGGGTTACCAAAGAGGAAAACGTATACGTAATTCAAAAGTCTGATGGAGATGTAGAGGATGTAATAGTAACTGACCATCTTGTAAACGATGGAAAGCTAGACACAATCTACGATAGATCAGATTTAAAGGACATCAAGAACACCAATGGGGAAGAAAAGTTTGTTCAAAAGGGTGAGAGCCTAAAGTGGGCTGCAAAGGGAAATGACATCTTCTATCAGGGAAGGACGGATAAGGAAATTCCTATCAAGGTAGATGTTAAGTACTTTATGAACGGCAAGGAGCTTTCTGGAAAGAAGATTCAAGGAAAGAAGGGAGACTTTAAGATCCTTCTTACCTACACCAGCAGTATACCTTTTGCAGTAGTTGCAGGAATGCTACTTCAGGACGACAACTACTCCCACGTAAAGGTAACGGCAGGTAAGGTCATAGACGATGGTGAAAAGACCATAGTAATGGGGCTTGCAGCTCCAGGACTTGGTGCTCCAATAATCGGAAACCAGATAAAGGTTACAGGCCATGCTGAAAGCTTCGATGTTACAGACATCATGGCCTTTGCAACATCATCCCTATTCCAGGCAGACCTAAGCCAGCTTGGGGAGCTTGATTTAGGAGCAAAGCAGCTTGTATCTGGATCTGACCAGCTATATAGGGCCCTATTAAAGCTAAACCATTCCATTCCATCACTTACTGATGGAATAGCTAAGCTAAATAGCGGTGCTAAGGGCGTAAATAGCGGCATTGAAAGAATAAATATGGCTATCTCAAAGCTTTATCCAGGAGCTTTACAGCTTCAGGCTGGTGTAGATGAGCTGTATAGCCAGGTAACTGGAGACACCTTAAAGGATGGCATAGCCAAGCTTAAGAAAGGTGCAGTTGAAATAGATGCAATGGCAGCAGCTCTTGCAGCAAACGATATTAACCTTATTAATGCTGAAAAATCCGTTAAGGCTACCCTTTACTCCATGTATAAAGAGGGGGCCATAGACATAGATCAGTACGCTCTACTTAAGAATGCACTTCTTGGAACAGGTTCTGCTTTTAAGACTTCCATGGCACTAGCAAAGACAGGTCAGACTGCAGTAGCAGGACTTCTTGCGGTTGCAGGAAAGAAGCTAGGTGATGGAGCAGATGAATTTGATGAAAGCATGACTAAGCTGGTAGATGGCGTAGGTCAAATAAAGGGCGGAGTGGATAGCTTAGCCTTCGGCCTAGGAGAGATAAGCGATGGCCTTGAAGGAGGCTTAGCCGATGGTGCTTTAGCCCTAGCAAACGGCATGGAAACACTTAATGCAAACACTAAGACTTTAGCCCTAGGAGCAGGTCAGCTTCTAGATGGTTCTAAGGCACTTAGGGACGGAATGTCAAAGCTTTACACCGATGGTATTAGTAAGATCACATCCTTAGGAGGACTTAACCTAGGATCAAACTTTAAGAACTTTACGAGACTTGGAAAGGGCATGAGTGGAAACGTCAAGTTCATATTCAAGATAGTAGTAGCAGAGAGCCAAAAATAGGCTCTCTTTTTTAATGAGTGAATGTCGAAATATGTCGAGTAAAAAACAAATTTACTTGACATTTTTAAGGATGAAAAATATAATTAATGAGGAAAGGAGGCGTTTCTTGTGAAAAGTTATGCTGGAAAAATTAGAGAAATAGTAATGAGCAAACCAGAGAATGTGCCTCTTACTGTTAAGGAAATATATGACCTAGGTTGCAGCGATATACCAGAAACAACTTTCTGCAAAGTGCTGGAGAGAATGTGCGGAAAAGAAGAATTAGTACGCCTAGGTAAAGGCCTATATTACAGACCTCAAATGGGACGCTTTGGAATAATACCTTTGAGCTTAGAAGAAATAATCAGCCATTTTACAGAAAATGGACGAGGAATCTTAATCGGCTATGGGTTATATTTAAGCAAAGGTTTAACTACCCAAATTACTAAAAAAAGCCATGTTCTCACATCTGTAATTAGCGAAAAGGAAAAGCAAGTAGAAGGCGTTGTTTTAGAGAAAATAGATTTTGAGATAACAACTGAAATCGCAGCAACAATAGAAGTATTGGAGATTTTACAAAACTTTGCAAAGATTGAAGACATGAATAAAGTTGCTTTTGTTAAATACATTGAAGATTATTCAAAGAAGTACTATAGCAATACTGTAGTGGAATATGTATTGAGTAACAGGAAATACAAGAAATCTACAATCGCATTCCTAAAGGAACTACTTTCCCATATGGGAGTAATGAATAATTTAAGCATTTACTTATCACCTTTTTCAGAGTATTCATTCCCAAGCGTGGAGGATATATATGAAGTTGCATAAAAATATAGAAGAATTCAACCAATTAGCCACTTTAACAGCAAAAGCTATCGGCGTGCCCGAGGTTGCTGTTAAAAAAGACTACTATATTGTTAAGATTTTAGACAATCTGGCAAAAAGTGAATACAAAGAATCTTGCATCTTCAAGGGTGGTACTTCCTTAAGTAAATGTTATCCTAGCAGCATTGAAAGATTTTCAGAAGATATAGATTTAACGTTCTTCCCCAAAGCCGATTTATCAGAAAAACAGTACGATAGAGCACTCAAAAATATAGAACAGATCATGGTAGGCGATGGCAATATGGAAAAAATAGGGGCAGAAAGGAACAATCGCAATAAGAGTTCATATGTTTGGTATGACAACGAATTTAAAGATGCAACAAAGGTAAAACTGGAAATAGGGTCTAGCGTTAGTCCTGATCCATATGAGGTCCGCCAGTTAAAATCATACATTCAAGAGTATTTAGAGTCTATTGGAAGGCAGGATGTAATAGAAGAATATGGTTTGCACAGCGTTAGCCTAAACACGTTATGCATAGAAAGAACTTTTATTGATAAGGTTATGTCCATAAAAAGGCATGCCATATGCGGCACCATCGATAGTAAAGTAAGACATATTTACGATGTAGTCAAACTGTACGAAAGAAAGGATATACAAACCTTTTTACAAAATACAGAAAGTCTTAAAGATCTCTTAGTAAAAACAAAGGAAACAGATAGCTTTTATTTAGATAAGAGAAACATAGCAAAGGATTACAATCCTCTAAGCCCTTACGACTTCAACAAGTGGAAAGAGAAGCTAGATGCAACCATAAAGAAACGATATGAATCACTACATTTAGATCTACTTTACACCGATGAAAAACAAGATTTTAATAAAGCGTTAGAGGTTCTAAGTAACATATCAAAACGCTTTAGCGAAATAGGTGAGTAACCTTGACTAGTTAAAAGAGTATAAAACCAACATATTTTCAAAATATATGGTATAATATACTGACTTTTTATGTGAGGAGATATATATGCTTTTCAGTAACATTACAATATTAGACGAAAACTTTGAAGTTAAAGAGAATATGTATGTGGCCGTTAAGGCTGACAGAATTGAATATATTGGTAAGGAAAAGCCCCTAGAAGATTACGGCAGAGTATATGACGGCAAGGGCAAACTTTTAATGCCAGGCTTTGTAAACTCCCACGCTCATGGTGCAATGACGCTGATGAGAGGTTATGGTGAAAACCTGAAGTTAAACGACTGGCTTGAAACAAAGGTATATCCTTTTGAAGATCAGTTCGACCACGATGCGGTTTACTGGTCAACCATGCTATCCATGGCTGAATCATTAAAGTACGGCATAGTATCATCATCTGATATGTACTTTTGGATAGACGATATGGTTAAGGCAATATCTGATTCAAAGACTAAGATAAACCTTTCAAGATCCATCGTCTGCTTTGATGATTCAGACATATGGGATCTTCCATCCGTAAAGGAGATGGAAAGATGCGTAAAGGCATATCACGGTGGGGCAGGTGGCAGAATCCTTATGGACGCATCTGTTCACGCTGAGTACACCAACACACTTAAGTCCACAAGGCAGCTAGCCCAGTACACAAAGGATCTTGGCATCAACATGCACGTTCACGCATCTGAAACCAAGTTTGAGCACGAGGAATGCAAGAAGCGCCACGGAGTTACTCCTACTCGTTTCTTCTACGATAACGGCGTATTCGATACTAGAGCAACTGCAGCTCACCTGGTATGGGCTGAAGATGAGGACCTTGACCTTTTAAAGGAAAAGGATGTAACCGTATGCGTAAATCCTCTTAGCAACATGAAGCTAGCTAGCGGCATAGCTAATGTGCCAAAGTTTTTAGATAAGGGCATCAGGGTAGCAATAGGCACTGACTCTGTTGCATCAAACAACAGCCTAAACTTCTTTGAGGAGATGAAGACTTTTGCCATGGCATCAAAGGTTATGCTAGGCGATCCTACTGTAATCACTCCTAAGGAAACGCTTATGGCTGCTACAGTAAACGGCATGGTAGGCCAGGGAAGGCTTGATAGCGGCCTAGTAAAGGAAGGCTTTAAGGCAGACCTAATTGTAGTGGATTTAGATCAGCCAAATATGCATCCTATCCACAACCTACTAAACAACCTTGTATATTCTGGTGATGGCCCTGTTACCATGACAATGGTAGATGGAGAAGTTCTTTACGAAGAGGGCAATTACTACAGCATAGATATTGAAAGAACAATCTTTGAGGCCGATAAGGCAACCGAAAGGATACTGAAGAAGATTTAATATGGAACGTAAAAGCAAGAAATTCGTACAAGGCGCTGCAATACTAGGTATTGCTGGCGTTGGCGTTAAATTTTTAGGCGCCATATTTAGAATTCCACTGACCAACTGGCTTGGTGAAGACGGAATGGCATACTATGGTGCTGCCTATCCAGTTTATTCACTGCTGCTAATTATTGCTACGGCAGGTATTCCTGTTGCCATTTCTAGAATGGTATCTCAGCGTGCAGCGGAGAAGAACTACGGTGGAGCCGACAGGGTGTTTAAGGCATCCATAGTTTTGATGGCAGCAATCGGTCTAATATCCTTTGCAATCTGCTTCTTTGGAGCAGAACCAATAGCAAGGGCTGTTAAGATTCCAAGTGCAGCACTAGCACTTAAGACCATAGCCCCAGCCCTATTCTTCGTGCCAATACTGGCATCCTTTAGAGGATACTTCCAGGGACTTCAGAACATGAACCCTACAGCTATCTCTGAGATCATGGAGCAGCTTTGCAGGGTAGTAGTTGGTCTAATCTTGGCATATGTGCTTTTAAAGAACTCTCTAGCTCAGGCTGCAGCAGGTGCAACCTTTGGAGCAACTGCAGGTTCAATTGGAGGCCTAGCCTTGATAGTTGCCATATATATGGTCAACAGAAAGAGGATACATAAGAGGATAGATGAGAACCCTTGTAAGCTGGAGCCTACAGGTTCTATCATCTGGCAGATATTAGTTATTGCTGTACCTATCACCATTGGCGCAGCCATATTCCCAATAATGTCTAACATTGACACAGCCATGATAGTAAACAGGCTTGTAGATGCAGGATACTCACAAAGCGATGCTGAGGGCATGTTCGGTCTAATGACTGGCTTCTGTAGCTCGTTAATTGGATTTCCGCAGGTATTTACTCAGGCAGTAGCTGTAAGCCTTGTTCCTGCAATCTCCGCTGCTCACCAGGTAGGAGATAAGGAAGGGGTTAGAGAGCACATAAAGCTTGGCCTAAGGCTAACCTTAGTTTTAGGTTTCCCATGCGCTGCTGGAATATTTGCTTTATCTAAGCCTATACTTACTCTGCTATTCTTTAAGCAGACTGAAAGCGCAATAGCTGCAGCACCAACACTTATGGTAATGAGTATTGGAATAATATTCCTATCAATGGTTCAGACCCTTACTGGAGCCCTGCAGGGAATTGGTAAGCAGATGCATCCAGTTAAGAACCTGGCGTATGGCGCTGTAGTAAAGATCATACTGACCTACGTTTTAGTAGGCACTGTAACATTCAACATTAACGGTGCAGCCATAGGTACAATCGCAGCCTATGTGGTTGCTGCTTTCTTTGATGTTAGAGATTTAAAGAAGTTTACTGATACCAAGTTCGACATTAGCCTTACATTCATCAAGCCTTTTGTGGCTTCTGTAATTATGGGCGTATTGGTATATCTATCTTATCTTGGAGTTAGTACCTTTGTATCTAGCGGCATAGCTACTTTAATCAGCGTATTTATTGGCGTAGTGGTATACGTGGTACTTGCTCTATTTATGAGAATTATAACTACTGAAGAAATGCTTAACCTTCCACAAGGGGATAAGCTTGTAAGGGTAATAGACAAGTTCTATAAAGAAAAATGAAGGAAGAATATTTAAGATTAGAAAAATGGGGTGAAACTCCTGGCCAGGCTATGGATAGGCTAACTGACATAGTGAAGCTGCTTAGGAAGGAATGCCCCTGGGATAAGGCCCAGACTCATGAGAGCTTAACCCGCAATATGGTGGAGGAGGCCTATGAGGCTGTTGAAGCCATCAAGAACCAAGATATGGACAATCTATGTGAGGAATTAGGTGATGTGGTGCTTCAGGCATCGCTGCACAGTGAAATAGCAAGTGAGAAGGATCATTTCGACATCACCAAAGTTTTAAACATGGAAGCGGATAAAATGATAAGACGACATCCCCATATTTTTTCAGAATATGACGCAAAAACTATTGACAAAGTATTGGAAAAATGGGAAAATATCAAAGATGTTGAACATAATAAGCCGTTATGTTCGCAAAAACTTAACAAGGTACCTAGAAGTCTTCCCGCACTAATCCGTGCTGACAAAGTACAAGAAAAAGCAGCTAAGGTAGGTTTTGACTGGGAGGATGCCACAGGAGCTATAGATAAGTTTCACGAGGAGACCATCGAATTCCTAACGGAATATGAGAGGCAAGATAAAGAAAAGATGAAGATGGAGCTTGGTGATTTGCTTTTCTCTATTGTTAATGTAGCAAGACTTTTAGATATCGATCCTGAAGAGGCGATATCCAACACGACAGAGAAATTTATTAGAAGGTTTACTTATGTCGAAGAAACCGCTATTTCTCAGGGAAAAGAATTAAGTTCCATGTCTTTAAACGAAATGGACCAGCTTTGGGATGAAGCGAAGTCATTCGAAAAGAAATAGAACAAAATGTAGTGTGAACTATTTTAAGGAGGATTTATATTATGAATAAGGCTGAATTAGTTGCTGTAATCGCAGAGAAGACTAACTTCACTAAGAAGGACGCAGAAGTAGCATTAAACGCTGTAGTATCAAGCATTGAAGAAGCTCTAGTAAAGGGCGAAAAGGTTCAATTAATCGGATTTGGTACTTTCGAAGCTAGAGAAAGAAAGGCTAGACAAGGAAGAAACCCTAGAAAGCCAGAAGAAGTTATCGAAATCGCAGCTTCAAAGGCTCCTGTATTCAAGGCTGGTAAGGCTCTTAAGGACGCTATCAACAAATAATGAAGATAAAAAGGCAGCATTAGTTGCCTTTTTTTAATGAGAATTATGAGAATAGATAAATTTTTAAAGAACTCAAGACTAATAAAGAGAAGAACTGTAGCAAAGGAAGCCTGCGACCAGGGCAGAGTGTACATAAACGATAAGCTGGCCAAGGCAGGATCTGAGGTTCAGGTGGGAGACATTATCCACATAGAATTCGGAAACAGCTCCATCAGCTGTAAGGTTTTAAACTTAATAGAGAGCCAGAAGAAGGAAGACGCAGAAAAGATGTATGAAATCATTTGATTAAAATGGAAAAAAGTGGTATCCTATCCCTGTTAAAAATATAACTAGTTAGAAAGGAAATATATGATGAGAAGAAAAATTATTACACTGGTACTTGCATTGACTTTAGTATTCTCAATGTCAGTTCCATCATTCGCAGGAGCAGTTACTGGACCATCATACTTTGCAGTAGGTGACAGTATTGCAGCAGGATGTATCAACGTAGATCCAGAGACTGAACTTTACCACAATCCAGGATTTGCAGATTTGCACAGATTCAGTAAGAATGATATTAGAAATTCAAACGTATACCAGGTACCACGTTCATTCGTATACAAGGTTGCAAAGGAAATCAACGCTAACAAGCTAACAAGCTATAACGGTTCATACATTGGCCTACAACTTGAAGACTTAGCAGATATCCTTGGTGTATCTGCTTACAAAGACGACAATTATCCTGAAAACGAAGGTAGATATGACTGGATTACAGCATACTTATTCGATGATCTAGATTGGACAAATGAAACAACAGAGGAACTATTTGCTGATGCACCTACAAAGTTCTCAAAGCTTTTCAACGATGCTAATAAAGCGGGATACAAGAAGGCTATTAAGAGAGCAGATGTTATCACAATAGAACTTGGCATCAACGACTTCTCAAATCACGCTGGAATGATGTTTAACTTAACAAATGTTGTACAGGATAGTATTTCACCAGTTATGGAAGATGCATCATTCATCAGTTCATTTATAGCAGACCTACAAGGTGCTATGAATGGAGATAGAGATAGCATGGTTGCACTTTCCAAGGACTTTGGCAAGATGATTAAGCTTGGCATCGATGTAACTAAGCTAATTAAGGACATAGAAGATGCAATCAAGGCAACATATGCAGCAGAAGCTCACTACTTTGATGGCATTATGAACTACATCAAGAACCACAATCCAAATGCAATCGTAGTAGTAGCTACACTTCCAAATCCTATGAAGGATATTGAAAACCTTGTTGAACCATATAAAGAATATATTGAAGGAAGTACGAATTTTGAGGGTTTATCATCTGCAATCGCACTTATCTCAGGCATTGCTGGAAAGATGGTTCCTCCATTCAATAAGTACATAAAGAACAACGCAGTTGGATATGCATTTGGTCAAAAGATTAGAAACTACTATGTAGCAGATATTTCTGCAACTTCAATTAACCCACCTATGGAAACATGGAAGTACTTTGGTAAGGATAAAGACGGCAAGTACGGCATTCAGAACTTTGACGTTTACTACATGCTTCATCCAAATGCATACGGACAGCAGGTAATAGCTGATGCATTCCTAGAACAGATCTACAAGGCTAAGGCTGAAAGAGGAAGCCTAGTTGCAAAGGCAAAGGCTACTAAGACTACAAAGAAGGTTAAGGTAGAGAAGACTTTAGATAAGGCTACTCAAGCTAGCAAGGTCATAAAGGGCTTACCAAACCTTGGACCTGCTCTTCAGCAGATATTAGGATTATTTGGTAATTTATAATAAGAACATATATGAAAATAGCGCCCTATGATGTGTACCCTCTTTACTGGACAAACCAGTAAAGAGGGTACACATCACTATGGCGCTATTTTTAATGTCTTTTTTAAGATGTTGTATATGATAGGTGTTATAACTAGCTGAGCTATTAGGATGGCTACGCAGTTTGGAATTCTGGCTATTACGTATGCCATGAATGTATCTCCTGCACCGTACATAGGCCATAGGGCTAGTGTGGTCAGGAATAGCTTTATCAGGAATATGATAAGGCTGGATATTACTAGCCTTGGAATTGTAAGGTCCTTTTTGTAGAAGAAGAGGCCGTACACTATTCCTATTAGCACCAGCGTCAGTGTGATCAGCGGGTTATATGGACCAAATGGAATAAGTATGCTTCCTATGGTATCGCAAAGGGCGTATCCAACCCCCGCCCATATTGGCCCGTACATATATCCTATGATGAATATTGGTAAAAAGTCTAGACTCAGGTGGTACACTGGCGTTGCAGGCACCAGTCTATTGAGTATCAAGGCCATAGCTATCATCAGGGATATTATTACTAATTTCTTTGTCCTGTTTCTTTCCATTAAAAAAACTCCTTTCCTCTAGCACTACACTAAAGTTAGAAGCCTTTAATGTAGTAGTGGATGCAACATTGTATCGCGGCTACACCTTCGTTCATGAACAACATCCCATTTCATGACACTTAACGTACAATATTTACTCTACTTACGATTATCCTAGCACTTTAGAAAGCCGTTTGCAATACAAAAGATAAATAAGTATAATGTAAGCTATGACTAGAGAATTTAGATACAGAACTTTATATTTCTTCCTGTACGCACCACTTGGGGTGGTATGCCCTTTGATAGGAACATACCTAGACTATATAGGTTTTACAGGAAGCCAGATAGGAACCATCACAAGCGTAGGTACATTAGTAGCAATACTTGCAGGATTTTTCTGGGGCAAGATGTACGCTAACAGCAAGAATCCTAAGAGGGTAATCTTAATCCTTTGCCTTATGGCACCAGTATTTGCTATTGCTAGCACCTTCACCAGGGTATTTCTAATCTACCTACTTATATATTCAGCAATGTACTTCTTCCAGGGACCTATGATGGGACTGGTGGATTCAAGGACCATAGATAGGACCAAGAACTTTTCCGTGATCAGAGCCTACGGCGCTGCAGGATATGCCATAGCAGTATTCGTAGCAGGCCAGCTAGGAGAGGCTATGGGCCTTGAAAACATATTCTACCTATATGCTTTTGGCTATCTAACAGCCTTCCTTCTATTCATAACAGAAAAGGATGAAGTAGAAATAAAGCAGGTGAAAAAGGAAAAGGTTAAGATAGGGGACGTTCTTAAGAACAGGAAACTGTTAAAGCTACTTATCTGCGCCGTATTCATTCAGGCTACCAACGTGCCTAACGCCACATACTTCACCTTCCTATTCCAGGATGGTGGTGGAAGCGTAGCAGGAGTTGGCCTTGCATTCTTACTTATGGCTGGATCTGAAGCACCGTTTATGTTCCTACTTCCATATATTAATAGGAAGGTGCCAACGGAGAAGGTAATACCTCTTGCTATGGCTGTTTCAGTCCTTAGGTTCTTCATGTATTCCTTTGGACCAAGCAGCACATTCCTACTTGCCACATTCCTGCTTCAAGGTATAGTTAACGGCCTTGTGCTTGTAGAGCTGGTAAGGTACGTATCAAAGCTAGCAGGGGAGAGACTATCCAGCATGGCCATTTCCACATACTATGCAGCATCCTGCAGCGGTAGTACCATCGTCACAACCTTCATTTCAGGCCACATATTAGATGCCTTTGGAAGCACTGGTGTATACGTGTTCTTTACCGCACTAAATTTGGTAGGATTGACCCTATATATCCTCATGGGATTACACAAAACATCTTGACAATAACTACATATTTTGATATATTTGTATCACTATCACACTGTACAAAAAAACTTTGAAAAATATATTGACAAAGCAATGTGCAGGTGATATATTAAGACTGTTCGACACCACGTCGGACATGAACCTTGAAAACTTCAT
>JAKSSK010000012.1 GCA_024403135.1 Clostridia bacterium | reverse complement strand
AGATCATTCACTCCTGCTCCTAAGGGCAAGGGCCAAATGATTGACGGTGATGACAACCACGATATCGCTCAAAAGTTACTAATTAACTTAAAGGGCAAGCACGCAATCTAATAGGGAGGAGAATACACAATGGCAATTGAAATTTTAAAAGATAAATGTACAGGTTGTGGATTATGTTTCAAGTCATGTCCATACGACGCTTTCGAATATGAACCATATGATGGTAATAAATTAAAGAGAGTTGCTAAAGTAAACTCAAAGTGCTCATTCTGTAACCAATGCTTAACTGCATGTAAGTTTGGTGCTATCAAGGAAAAGGCTCAAGACTTCGGTGCTGACCTTTCAGCTTACAAGCACATTTGGGTATATGCAGAACAAAGAGATGGCAAGTTAATGAACGTTGCTCTAGAATTACTAGGCGAAGGTAAGAAACTTGCTAAGGATATTTCAGAAGACACTCAAATTTGTGCAGTATTAGTTGGTGATGGAATCGACCACTTAGCAGACGAATGTTTCGCATACGGTGCTGAAAAGGTTTACATGATTCAACATCCATTACTAAAGAACTACACTACTGATGGTTATACAAAGGCTATCAAGCAAGCTATCGATGAATACAAGCCAGAAATCGTTCTTTACGGTGCTACTCACATTGGTAGAGACTTAGCTCCAAGAATCGCTGCTAGATGTAATACTGGTCTTACTGCAGACTGTACTCACCTAGACGTTAAGGTTTCTAAGTACATCGAATTCGCTAAGGCAAACACTACTCTTGACACTTCAACTCTAGACCCTAACGATACTAACACTGGTATCAAGCAAACTAGACCTGCATTCGGTGGTAACCTAATGGCTACTATCATTTGCCCTAAGACTAGACCACAAATGTCAACAGTAAGACCTGGCGTAATGCAAAAATTAGAACCAGTTGCTGGTGCAAAGGGTGAAATCGTAAACGTTAAGCCAGACTTAACTGAAGAAGATATCCACATCACAATTAAGAACATCGTTAAGTCAGCTAAGGAAATGGTATCATTAACTGACGCTGATATCATCTGCTCAGGCGGAAGAGGTCTTGGAGATGCTTCAGGATTCGAATTAATCAAGAAGTTCGCTGACAAGGTTGGCGGAGTTGTTGGAGCTTCCAGAGCAGCTGTAGATGCTGGTTGGATTGACCACTCACACCAAGTTGGACAAACTGGTACAACTGTAAAGCCTAAGATCTACTTCGCATGTGGTATCTCAGGTGCTATTCAACACTTAGCTGGTATGCAAACTTCAGATTTAATCGTAGCTATCAACAAGGATGCTGATGCTCCAATCTTCGAAGTAGCAGACTACGGTATCGTTGGTGACCTTTACAAGGTAATCCCTGAAATCATCGCTGAATGGGATAACGCTGAAGCACTTTACGATGCAAGCACTAAATAATTAGTTGAAAGTTTATGCTTAATATGACGGGACCTAGTTGTCCCGTCTTTTTCTAACTATGGAAAGATTATCGGTAAAGACAAAAATCGGATACGCATCGGCAGGAGCTGGAGATGCTGCTGTATACACCCTTACAGGCACATTCCTGATCTTCTTTTTAACTACGGTTGCAGGAATAGAGCCAGCTATAGCAGGTACAATTACAGCACTTGGCGCAGTCTTTAACGCGGTGTTTAATCCGATCATAGGCTATGTTACAGATCACGCCATGACCAGGTGGGGCAAGAGGAGACCGTTCATGTTCATAATGGCCTTCCCACTTTTAGTATCCACATTTCTACTGTTTACGGCCCTAGACATAGTTCCTTTCATCAAGCCAATATATTACGGAGCAATTTTAATAGTGTTTTGGCTATCCTATACTGGATATTTCGTTCCGTACCTAGCTCTAGGAGCAGAGTACACATCGGACTACGACGAGAGAACATCCCTAAGGTCATTCGCATCATTCGGCAATATGGCAGGAACAGTACTTGCAATGGTAGTACCACCGCTACTGGTTGAATTCCTTGAAAACACTGGCCTTACAACCAAAGTAGCCTGGTCAATTACAGGACTAGTTGTAGGAACCTTAGCCAGCATTTCCATATGGATTACTGTTGCGGTATCAAAGGATAAGGATGTGGTAAAGGAAGAGGAACTTGGCAAGAAGATTAATATTAATCTAAAGGAAATCTTCGGAGAATATTTAGAGCTACTTAAGCTTAGACCAATGAGGGCTTTATTATCCGTATCCCTGCTATTTCTAATATCCTACATCATGTTCGTGTCAGATTTGGTATACTTTGTAACATATAACTTTGGCATGGACCCAGGACATGTATCAATAGCCATGATGGTTAGGAGCTTATCTGGAATTGTGGTAATTCCCCTTATAAACATGATAGCCCTAAAGACCGACAAGAGGACCTGCTATTTTCTATGCATGACCTTTGTAACCATCGCAGTTCTTGCCTTTAGAATCTTTGGAATTCCAAGCCTTCTAATGGTTTACGTCTTCATCATGATAACCGTAACTGCAACGGGAACATACTGGCAGATAGTACCAGCCATGTACTACGATATCTGCGAGTACGACCTTAAGGTAAACGGTAAGATGAGACAGGGAAGCATAGTATCATTTCAGGGACTGACAGAGGCCATAGCATCGGCCCTGGGAGCTCAGATACTTGGAATTATCCTGCAGCTAGCAGGCTTTAATGGAGACCTAGCAACACAACCAAGCCAGGCTCTACTTTGGATTGAAAATTCCATTACGATCATACCAGCCATATTCATGGTTCTATCTATGATTGCAATGTGTAGATACAACATAACTAAAAAGAGTTTTAATGAATTAAAAGAGGAGCTTAAAGATCTTTAAGCTCCTTTTCTATCTTTTCCCAAGGAAAGCCTACCACGTTTAGATAGCTTCCTTCGTAGTGATCAATATATTTCTTGAATGTGCCCTGAATGGCGTATCCGCCGGCTTTATCGTAGGGCTCATCCGTCTTTATATATTCTATAAGTTCTTCCTTCGAGTAGTCCTTGAAGTACACCTTGGTGATGTCGTAAAAACATTTAATGTCTTGGTTAATTATGCACACTCCGCTTACCACGTAGTGCATGTCATTCCTTAGGGCATAGAGCATATGGAAGGCTTCTTTTTCATCCCTTGGCTTACCCATGATTCCATCTTTATATACTATGGTATCCGATGCGATTATTACGCCATCAGTCCTTTCCCTTGCCCAAAGTGCCTTTTTTAGCGCCAGGAACATTACCGTATCGGTCATAGATGAGTGAATGGGGATGTTTTCTTCAATATCTGCAGGCATGATAACTGGATCATAGCCGTTTTCCCTCATAATCTGGATTCTTCTAGGAGAACCCGATGCTAAAACAATTTTCTTTTCCATACATTAATATTACATCATAAACATTGAAATTTCCACATAAAAGTGATATATTATTTAATAGGTAGGTGTATTTTTATGACCATCATAATCAAGATTTTTAAAGCTATACTAAGCTTCATATACATGCTGATAAAACTACTTCCAACTAGGAAGAACAGGGTTATCTTTCTATCAAGACAGGATAGCCAGTTATCCTTGGATTTCAGACTTCTAAAGGAAGAACTGGAAAAGGAAGATGTGGATATTAAGTACATATGCTCAAGGCTAGGAGATGGAGATAAAAACTATCTAAAGTTTGGTCTTGCAATGCTAAAGAGCATGGTCTACCTTGCAACAGCAAGGGTGTGCGTAATAGACGCATATTGGCCGGCAGTATCAATGCTAAAGCATAAAAAGGATCTTTGCGTCATACAGATGTGGCACGCTCTAGGAAAGATAAAGAAGAGCGGATACCAGACCTTGGACAAGGAGTTCGGTAGAAGCAAAAAGATGTCTGAGCTTTTAAACATGCATGAAGGGTACACGTACATCGTAGCTGGCGGCAAGGCTTGGAATCCTATGTACATGGCATCCTTTAACACTACGGAGGATAAGCTAGTAAACATCGGCCTTCCTAGAATAGACCACCTGCTTAGCACCAGGGATAGTAATAGGGAAAAGGTACTATCCATCTATCCTGAGTTTAAGGATAAGAAGGTAATCCTTTATGCACCAACCTTTAGAAGAAACGATTCCAATGCTTGGGAAAAGCTTTTAGAAGAGATAGACTTTGAACAGTACTATCTAATTGTTAAGGCTCATCCAAATCAGAAACTTACATGGGATAACGAAAATGTATATTCCTGCCCTGAGTTTAAGGCGGTAGATCTTCTTTCCACAGCAGACTACCTGATTACGGACTACTCAGCCATTGCAATCGAGGGAGCAATACTTAATACAAAGACCTACTACTACCTGTACGACTACCAGGAATACAGGGATAAGAACGGCATGAATATAGATATATTTACTGAGATGCCTGGCTGCGCTTTTAGAGAGGCCAGTGAACTTATGGCCGCTTTAAAGGGAGAATATAGCCAGAAGGCACTGGATAGATATAGAGAAAAGTTCCTGCCTGAGGAACTTGGAACTTCAACAAAGAAGCTAGCTCAGCTAGTGATGAAGGAGTTAGGATGAAATATATAATTATGGCCGACGGCAAGGGCACCAGATGGGGAATGTATAAGGACATTCCAAAGCATCTAATAAAGATCAACGGAGAGACCTTGCTGGGAAGAACGGTTAGACTAATAAATGAGATGGATGAAGAGGCGGATGTAATCATCACATCCCACAATCCTGAGTATGAGTTTGAAGGGGCAAAAAGATATGAACCTTTGAACAACCATCTTGAGATAGACCGCTTTACTGAAGAACTGATTGAGGATGACATCTGCTTCCTTTACGGCGACACCTTCTATAGAGAGGACGATTTAAAGCAGATCATAGCCTCCGATGTAGAGGACCTTCTTTTCTTCGGAAATGAAAGATCCATCATCGCAATCAAGGTGAAGGATGGGGATTTATTCAAATCTCACGTAGACAATGTTAGAAATCTTTTCCTTGCAGGAAAGATTGAAAAATGCGTAGGATGGCAGGTTTACCAAAGCTTTTTGAACCTACCATTTGGCATTAAGAAGATAGATAAGAAATATGTATTCATGGATCAGGGAAGTCAAGATTTTAACAGCCCTGAGGATTACGAAAAGAACAAGGATATATATGGCTAGACAATATCAAAAGAAGAACATATTCCAAAGGTTTAAGAGGCTTTCAAAGAAAAAGAAGGTTATCTTCATCCTGGTGCTGGTGGTAATACTGCTAGTAGCGGCAGCCGGAGGATATGCAATTAGTAAACTTAATAAGATGGACAGGGTAAGCGTAGACACCACCAAGCTTTCAATAGTTGACGTGGATGGATATGCAAACATACTTCTTCTTGGTGTAGACACCAGAGATATGAAGCACATTGACGGCTCAAGAAGCGATGCCATCATGGTGGTTTCAATCAACACCAAGACCAAGGAAGTTAATCTAATCTCCCTTTACAGAGATACGTACCTAAGGATGGGAGATAGAGGTTCCTACGATAAGATAACCCACGCCTGTGCATTTGGAGGACCTGAGCTATCCTGCCAGGCTATCAACCAGGCCCTAGACCTTAACATTTCAAACTACGTAGTTGTAAACTTTAAGGCGGTAGCGGACCTAGTAGATGCGGTAGGCGGAATCACGGTGGACGTTAAGGATATTGAAATATCCCAGCTTAACAAGTACACCAAGCAGACGGCAAAGAACATAGGCCGTAAGGACTACTCCCTGGTTAAGGAACCTGGAAAGCAGAAACTTTGCGGAGTTCAAGCTGTAGCTTACGGAAGAATCCGTAAGGGTGTAGGAGACGATTACGAACGAACCCACAGAATGAGAAGGGTGCTGACCAAGGTGTTTAAAAAAATGAAGGAGATGCCATTATCTAAGCTGGATGACATAGCGGATATGATGCTTCCACAGGTTAAGACAACTCTTTCAAATTCAGATATATTAGCCCTTTCCGTAAGGCTGAACTCATACAAGATCATGGGAAGCACCGGATTCCCATTCAGCGTCACCAGCGGTAACATAGGCGGAGTATCCTACGTTATACCGACGGATCTTGCAGGGGACGTTGAAAGACTTCACAAGGAGAGATTTGGCCAGGAGGATTACACTCCGTCAGAAACGGTAAGGACGATTTCAAGCGGTATTTCTTCAACATCCTTAGATAAGGACAAGAAGAAGGAAAAGAAGAAGACCACCGTTACCAAGAAAAAAGAAGAACCACAAAAGCAAGAAGTTACTAAAGAGGAGGAGCCTGTAAAGGAAGAGACTCCTACCCAGGAAATACAAGAAGAAGAATAAAGGATAGGTGAAACAATGGCAAAGGAAAAACTAAATTGGGAAGATGAACAAGTAAGACATGACTATAGACATACTGCATCACACATCATGGCGCAGGCTATCAAGAGATTATGGCCTGACACTAAGCTTGCAATAGGACCTGCAATCGACAACGGCTTCTATTACGACTTAGATTCAGAGCACAAATTCGTTGAAGAAGATTTCCTTAAGATTCAAAAGGAAATGAAGAAGATTGTACAGGCTAACTACCCTATGGAAAGATTTGAACTTCCAAGGGAAGAAGCTATCAAGTTTATGGAAGAAAAGGAAGAACCTTACAAGGTTGAACTAATTCAAGACCTTCCAGAGGATGCAGTTATCTCATTCTACAGACAGGGCGAATTCGTAGACCTTTGTGCTGGTCCACACATGGAATCAACAGGCAAGGTTAAGGCATTCAAGCTAATGTCAGTAGCAGGAGCATACTGGAGAGGCGACTCAGATAGACAGATGCTTCAGAGAATCTACGCAACAGCATTCCCTACACAGGAAGAACTAGATGCATACATCCAGAGAATGGAAGAAGCTAAGAAGAGAGACCACAGAAAGCTTGGTAAGGAAATGGATTTATTCATGCTTACTGACGAAGGTCCAGGATTCCCATTCTTCCTACCTAAGGGCATGATCATCAGAAACGAACTTGAAAAGTTCTGGAGAGAAGAGCACGTTAAGAGAGGATACGAAGAAATCAAGACTCCTCTAATCTTAAACGAGCAGCTTTGGAGAACTTCAGGTCACTGGGACCACTATAAGGACAACATGTACTTCACAAAGATCGACGACGGCGACTACGCTATTAAGCCTATGAACTGCCCAGGATCAATGCTTGTATACAAGAGAAAGATGTGGTCATACAGAGACTTCCCTATGAGATGCGGAGAACTAGGTCAAGTACATAGACACGAGCTTTCAGGAGCACTTCACGGACTTATGAGAGTAAGAACATTCACTCAGGACGATGCTCATATCTTCATGTTACCTGAACAGGTAAACGATGAAATCAAGGCAGTAGCACAATTCTGCGATGACGTATACAAGATGTTCGGATTCGAATACCACGTTGAACTTTCAACTAGACCTGAAGATTCAATGGGTACAGATGAAGAGTGGGAAATGGCTGAAAACGCACTTAGAAATGCAATTTCAGAGATGGGCGTTCCTTACGTAATCAACGAAGGAGACGGCGCATTCTACGGACCTAAGCTGGACTTCCACCTTGAGGACTCCATCGGAAGAACATGGCAGTGCGGTACTATTCAGCTAGACATGCAGATGCCTCAGAGATTCGACCTAACTTACGTAGGCTCAGACGGCGAAAAGCATAGACCTATCATGATCCACAGAGTAATCTTCGGTTCAATCGAAAGATTCATCGGTATCTTAACTGAGCACTGCGCAGGTAAGTTCCCTCTATGGCTTGCACCAGTACAGGTTAAACTTCTTACAGTAACTCCTGAATTCGGTGACTACGCATACGAAGTAGCTAAGAAGTGCGAAGAAGCAGGCCTAAGAGTTGAAGTGGACAACAGAAACGAAAAGATCGGCTTCAAGATCAGAGAAGCTAGAAATGCTAGAGACTCATACATCGGAGTAATCGGTGAAAGAGAAGTGGGAGACAAGACTCTTACAGTTCGTTCCAGCAAGGAAGGCGAACTTGGCACAATGTCAGTAGACGACTTCGTAGCTAAGCTAGTAGAAGAAGTAAAAGCAAAGACAATGTAACATATATGATCGGTAAGAGGCAGCGGACGCTGCCTCTTTTCATTTTCTATACAATTTACCCGTCGCTCACCCTGCGTTGCAAGGTTTTGTGGTGGTTTTTAAAAAAGCACCATATCCAATTGGTAAGATCAACGAGTTTTTGAAAAACCGCGGGCAAAAACTCGTTACCATTTTTAAAAAATGCAAGTTTTTATTCAATTCTGACGTGGATTTCCTAGAAAAAAAGATAAAAGTCGTAGAAACGTAGAATTGAAAGGGGCCATTTTTACAAACAGGCGTTAAAAGTCTGCAACGCAGTAATTGTAAAGCAAAAATGCTTGACATATATACCAGTGTATAGTAAAATAGCTTTACAGTGAGGTTACTATGTTAGATAAGTATTTACAGACCAGCTTGTTATTCGATTTCTACGGCCAGCTTTTAAGCAAGCGCCAAAGAGAAGTAATGAGCCTATATCACGAAGAGAACCTTTCTCTAGCTGAAATTGCAGCGGAGTTTAACATTACTAGAGCTGCAGTCTTCGATTCTCTAAAGAAGGCCCAAAAGGCCCTAGAGGACTACGAGGAAAAGCTAGGACTTGTTGAAAGATTTGTAAAGACAAGAGAAGCTATTGAAAAGATAGATGAGATCATCGACGGTTTAAAGGATGAAAGACTTAAAGAAGTAAAGAAAATCATCGATGAATTAGAAGGATAGAATATGGCATTTGAAAGTTTATCTGAAAAACTACAAGGCACCTTTAAGAAGATAAAGGGTAAAGGTACCCTATCTGAAAATGACATAAATAGCGCGATGCGTGAGGTAAAGCTGGCACTTTTAGAGGCTGACGTAAACTTTAAGGTAGTTAAGGATTTCGTAGCTGACGTTAAAGAAAAGTGCATGCAAGCCGAGGTAATGAAAAGCCTTACTCCTGGCCAGCAGGTAGTAAAGATCGTAAACAATGAACTAATTGATCTTCTAGGCGGCACAGGCAGCAAGCTTACATACTCATCCAGCGGATTTACTGTCATCTTAATGGTTGGATTACAAGGTACAGGTAAGACCACAACTTGCGGTAAACTGGTTAACTACTTAGCAAAGAACGGCAAGAAGGCGATGCTTTGTGCCTGTGATATATATCGTCCAGCTGCCATCGACCAACTGGAGGTCGTAGGTAAGCAGGTTGGAGCACCTGTGTTCACAATGAGGGACTCTAAAGAGCCTGAAAAGATTGCTCTAGCAGCAAAGAAGGAAGCCGAAGTTAAAGGCTACAACGTACTTATCGTGGACACCGCAGGTCGTCTTCAAATTGACGAAGAATTGATGGAAGAACTGGCTAGAATAAAGAAAGCCGTTAAGCCACACGAGATCCTGTTAGTAGTAGACGCCCTTCAAGGACAAGACGCCGTAAACGTTGCAACCGGCTTTGATGATAAGTTGGGAATCGACGGAATCATCATGACAAAGATGGACGGTGACTCCAGAGGTGGTGCTGCACTTTCTGCAAAGAAGGTAACAGGAAAGCCAATCAAGTTCATGGGTATGGGCGAAAAGCTAGATGCACTAGAGCCTTTCCACCCTGAGAGAATGGCAAGCCGTATCCTAGGAATGGGCGACATGCTTACAATGATTGAAAAAGCAGAGGAAGCCTATGACGACGAGATGGCAGCTAAGCTTGAAAAGAAGCTTAGAAAGAATCAGTTCACCCTTGACGATTTTCTAGATCAGATGGGTCAGATGACCAAGATGGGAGGCCTAGGAGCCATCCTAGATCTGATTCCAGGAATCACTCAGGCGCAGAAGAACAATGTAGACCTGGAGAAGAGCGAAAAAGAGTTTAAGCAGATGGAAGCAATCATTCAGTCCATGACCAAGGCTGAAAGGGAAAATCCTAACCTATTAAACGCCTCAAGAAGAAAGAGGATCGCAACCGGCTCAGGTCAAACGGTCACCAAGGTTAACAATTTGATCAAAAAGTATGAAGAATCAAAGAAGTTAATGAAAAAGTTTAATAACCCTAAGATGTCAGGTAAGATGTTTAAAGGTATGTTTTAAAAACCAAGGAGGAAGAAAATGGTAAAGATTAGATTAAAGAGAATGGGCGCACACAAGAAGCCTTTCTACAGAGTAGTTGTTGCAGATGCTAGATCACCTAGAGACGGCAGATTCATCGAAGAATTAGGATTCTATGATCCAATGAAGGACCCTAAGGTTATCGAAATTGATGGCGAAAAGGCTAAGAAGTGGTTAGCAAACGGTGCTCAACCTACAGATACTGTTAGAGCATTACTAAAGAAGCAAGGAATTATCGAGTAATTCAGAAAGTGGTGAGACTAATGACAGAATTGGTTGCAGTAATTGCAAAATCACTTGTAAATTGTCCTGACCAAGTTCAAGTTACAGAAACCCAGGATAGTCAAGGCTCAGTAATTCAATTAAAGGTAGCCCCAGAAGATATGGGCAAAGTAATCGGAAAACAGGGCAGAATCGCAAAAGCACTTAGAACAGTTGTAAAAGCAGCTAGCACAAAGGCTGGCAAGAAAGTAATTGTGGAAATAGTGCAGGATTAGTTTAAGAGGCACATATTTCATATGTGCCTTCTTTTGTAGGAGAAACTATGGAAATTAAAGTAGGCAAGATAGTCAACGTTGTTGGACTAAAAGGCGAAGTCAAGGTGTACGGAGACTACGAAAGTTTCGATGGACTAGATAAGGTATATCTTGATGAAAAGGAATACATGATTGAGAATGTAAGATGTCAGAAGGATATGGTCATCCTTAAGCTAGAGACTGTAGACGATAGAAATGCAGCTGAAACCTTAAGGAACAAGGAAGTTTTTATTCACGAACTTAGAGACCTTCCGAAGGACACTTTCTATATTAGAGACCTGGTTGGCCTAGATGCCATCGATGAAACTACAGGCAAGATATTTGGTAAGGTGAAGGACGTGCTTACCAATACCGCTCAACACATTTACCAAATCCAGATGACCGGCGGAAGGGAAGCCCTAGTACCAGGGGTAAAAGAGTTCATAAAGGAAATTAATGTTGAAAAAGGTTACGTAAAGATTATGCCAATTCCAGGCCTAATCGATATGGACTTTGTTGAGGTTAACAAGGATGAAGATTAACATACTAACCCTTTTCCCAGAGATGTTTGAGCCTCTAAAACAGAGCCTTCTAGGAAAGGCAGCAGAAAAGGGAATACTAGAATTTAATATTATTAACATCAGGGACTTTAGTCAGGATAAGCATAACAAGGCAGACGACTACCCCTTCGGCGGAGGAGTGGGCATGGTCATGTTCTGCGATCCCATCTTTAGAGCAATGGAAGGGCTGAAGGGAAAGAACCTATACATGTCACCTAGAGGAAAGGTGATGGATGAAGATAAGATCCTATCCCTATCCCAGGAGGAGGAGATTACCATTCTTTGCGGTCACTACGAAGGAGTGGATCAAAGGGCGCTTGACCACTTTGAAATGGAAGAGGTGTCAATCGGTGACTACGTGCTTACAGGAGGAGAACTTCCTGCCATGGTCCTTATTGATGCGGTGGCTAGATTCATACCTGGAGTATTAGGAGACTCAGAGTGTGCATCCGATGACTCCATCTACACCGGGCTTTTAGAGCACGACCAGTACACAAAGCCTAGGGAGTACGAAGGAATGCAAGTTCCAGAGGTGCTGTTTAACGGCAATCACAAGCTAATACATCTATGGCAATATGAGAACTCCCTAGTGAACACCAAGAGGAATAGGCCGGACCTATTTTGGGCCTATGTGGACAAGGAAAAAGACCTTACAAAAGAGGAGAAAAAAATATTAGATTTAGTGATAAAAATGGAGCTGTAACATTGAAATATACAACATTTTGTGGTAGAATCGTATTATGGCAAAGAGTAAAATTCGAGGAAGTATAAAACACAATATTAAGAGAAATCCAAAGCTATTTTGGGTATATCTTGCAATAGTACTGGTTATACTTTACGTGCTAATATATGTAGTCCCTTCCATAAATGGAGCGCTTAAATCCACATACACCGTAACATACGGCGAGGTGGAAATTGGGGACCAGGCCACAATATATATCGCAAGAGATGAAGATGTATATTTAGCGGACGATACAGGTACCATAAAGACCTATCGCGAAGAAGGGGATATGGTTAAAAAAGGTTCAAGAATTGCTCAGATAAATGTAGAGGCTGAGGAGAACCAAGGAGACAAGACCAGCAAATACAGCGGTATAGTTTCTAATCTTAAAAAGAAGAACATCAAGGAACATACAGGAGGCTATTGCCAACGGTCTGGGGTCTACTCAGCATTCGTAGATGGATACGAAAGCCTGCTTAGCCCAAAGAACATGACAAAGCTAAATGAATCCGACCTTAAATCCATTTCAAAGAAGGACTTAGTTCAGGTTCCTTCCAGAAAGATCTTAAAGGGCGAGCCTATGTTCAAGGTTGTATCCAACGCTAGATGGTATGTGCTTTGCTTCCTTCCTAGCAAGGCAGCAGAAAAGTACGATGAATATTCGGATTTCAAGGTAATACTCGAAGATGGCGAAGAGATAAGCGTTTTCCTATACGATAAGATTAAGAAGCCTGGAAAGAAGACCTTGGTCATCTTCCAGACCAACAGATACTACGAAGACTATGCAAAGCTTAGGGTAGTTAAGGCGAACATCGTAAGCTACACTGAAAGCGGTATCCTTTTAAAGACCAACACCATCAAGGAGGAAGATGGAGTTAAGGGTGTATACGTAAAGGACAAGGTGGGCAACTTCGTATTTAAACCGATAAAGGTACTTGCCGAAAAAGGCGACATTACAGTAGTTGAAAAGTCCTATTACTACGATGAAAAGGGCAACTACATTGAAACTGTAAGCACCTATGACCAAGTATTAAAATAGAAGATAAGAGGTGTTAGATATGTCGATCAAGAACAATCTTGAGTACATTGAAAAGCTAAAAGGCGAGGCTGCAATTAGAAGCGGCAGAAAGCCTGAGGACGTACTGCTTTGTGCAGTAACTAAGACTCACGGTGTGGATGAAATAAACGAAGCCATAGACTGTGGAGTTACAGACATCGGTGAAAACAAAGTCCAGGAGATAATGGATAAGTACGAATTTGTTAAGCCTGTAAAGTGGCACCTGATAGGCCACCTGCAGACAAACAAGGTAAAATACATCATAGACAAGGTGGACATGATTCACTCAGTAGATTCACTTCACCTTGCTAAGGAAATAGATAAGCGTGCTAAGGCAAAAGACCTTACTATGAAGATACTAGTTCAGGTAAACTCAGCTATGGAAGAATCCAAGTTTGGAGTAACTGTAGAGGAAACCAAGCAACTAATCATGGACATCTTAGAACAGTGTCCAAACATCAAGATCTGCGGAATGATGTGCATAGCGCCTTTCGAAGAGGACGTGGATGATGCAAGACCTTTCTTCGCAGAGGTTAAGAAACTTTACGATGAGTACAGCAAGATTTCACATCCTATGCTAGATTTCAAATATCTATCCATGGGAATGAGCAACGACTTTGAAGTTGCCATTGAGGAAGGTTCAAATTTAGTTAGAGTAGGCACAGCGATATTTGGTGCCAGAGATTACAGCCTGTAGGAGGAAAAGATGGGATTTAAGGACAGTTTAAAAAACCTATTCATAATTGACGAAGACGAATTAGAAGAAGAATTTGAAGAAGTTGAGGAAACTCCAAAGAAGAAGGAGAGCATAGTTAAGAGAAAGACTATCGTAGATCCTGCAAAGGTAAAGGAGGAACCACCTAAAGCTCCTCAGCAGAGTTTCTCACTTACAAATTCAAACGCAATGAAGGTTATCCTAGTGGAACCAAAGAATATTGAAGAATGTAGGGTCCTAGTAGATAACCTAAAGGGAAGAAGACCTGTAATAATCAACCTGGAGAACATTGAGACAGCACAGGCTAGACAAATCTTCGATTTTTTAAACGGAGCAGTTTATGCCCTTAACGGAAACACTCAGAAGATTTCAAACAACATCTTCATCTTCGCTCCTGAAAGCGTAGATGTAGGCAATGCTCAGCTTAGATCATCTAGAGACATTAATTTCAGCATTGACAAAGACGGCTGGAGGTAGCCATGATAACTATTTTAATAAATTCGGTATACATACTAAGCGAGATCATCATATGGGTAATCCTTGCAAGATGTATACTAAGTTGGTTCGTTCGTGATCCATATAGTCCAATAGGCAAGATATATATGCTTACCATAAGGTTCACAGAGCCAATAGTAAGACCTTGCAGAAACCTGCTTGGCAATTTCAACACAGGAAACTTTGATTTTTCCCTATTGGTAGCGTTCCTACTGGTAGAAGTTGTTTCAAGATTAATTATTAGATTGCTTATGATGCTTTACTAAGGCGGAAAGGATATTAAAATGATTACACCTTTAGATATTGAAAACAAAGAATTTGATATAGTTAAGAAAGGCTTTGATACAGACCAAGTAGACGATTTTCTAAACCAAATCATCTTAGACATGGAACAGCTAATCAAGGAAAACAAAGCTTTAAAGTCAGAAGTTCTTAAATTAAAGGACGAGGCTGAAATGAATATGGGTTCAGAAAGCTCCATAGTTCAGACCTTAGAGGCTGCAAAGGAACTTATGAACGATATTTCAGCAAGCTCAGAGAGAAGAGCTCAAATCCTATTAAAGAACGCAGAACTAGATGCTGAAATCATCCAAAGAGAAGCTAGAGAGTCAGTTGTTAAGTACACTGAAGAAGGCAACAGACTGTTTGGAAGACTAGATAGATTTAAAAAGAAATATAGGGATATTCTTCAAGACGAACTTGAAAGAATCGATGGAGTTGCTGAAGAACTTTTCAAGGAATTCGGCGATGACTTCCTTCCTGCTTCATTAGAAGACTACGAAGAAAAGGAAACTAAAAACGAAGTAGTAATTGAAGACTTATCAAAGACTGCCGTAGTATCAAGAAAGGACATGGAAAAGGGCCTTAGCGATACAGCAGATCTATCCAAGACAATAGTAAACGTTAGATAATTAGGCGGGGCATTTGATGCCCCGTAATTTGTATGTGAAATGAAGAAGATAGTTATAGCGCTAGGTTTAATAATCCTTGACCAGCTTACGAAGGCACTGGTTAGAATGGATGGCTTTAAGGGAAACTGGCTATTCACCCACGTGGAAAATGAAGGTGCAGCCTTTAACTCCTTTTCTGGAGAAACCTTCATCTTAATAGTGCTGCCGCTTGTAGTAATTGGAATAGGAATATTTTACCTGGTAAAACATAAAGACTCAAAGTACAGCCTTCCTCTAATCCTGATGATTTCAGGAGGACTGGGAAACCAAATAGATAGAATATTTAGAGGCTCAGTTACTGACATGATCAACTTACACGTTTGGCCAGTGTTTAACCTGGCAGACGCCTTCGTGGTGGTAGGTGCAGTGATACTTGCAGTAACCCTAATATTCTTTGATGGAGAAAAGAAAAAGTGAACGAAGTAAGGTACAACTTAATAGTAGAGGAGGCGGGGGAAAGGATAGACCTTTTCATCGCAAACAACCTGGAAGGCCCTTCAAGAAGCTTCGTACAAAAGCTAATAGCTGACGGCTTCGTACTTTTAAACGGTGAAAAAATTTCATCAAAGAAGGAAAAGCTAAAGGAGGGGGATGAGATTGAAATACTAATCCCTGAGCCTGAAGAGCTGAAGATAGAGCCTGAGGACATCCCTTTGGATATTGTCTACGAGGACGAGGATGTTTTAGTAGTAAACAAGCCTAGAGGCATGGTGGTTCACCCTGCAGTAGGAAACTACCAGGGAACCTTGGTAAACGCCATAATGTACCACTGCAAGGATAGATTATCCTCCATCAACGGAGTCATTAGACCAGGCATAGTCCATAGAATAGATAAGGACACATCAGGCCTTCTTATGATAGCTAAAAACGATATGGCTCATGAGTCCCTATCCGCCCAGTTAAAGGAACACTCCATCACCAGGACCTATGTTGCTCTAGTTCATAACAACATTACGTCTGACAAGGGAGTAATATCTGAGCCAATAGGTAGAGATCCAAAGAATAGGCTGAGGATGGCGGTAACTAGTGTAGGCTCAAAGCCTGCTGTAACCCACTATGAGGTGCTGGAAAGGTTTGGTCAGTACACGCTTGTGAAGTGCAACCTTGAAACTGGAAGAACTCACCAGATCAGGGTTCACATGGCATACATCAAGCACCCGCTTGTAGGGGACCTGGTATATGGCCCTAAGAAGAGCAAGATAAACGTGGAGGGGCAGCTGCTTCACGCTAAGGTAATAGGGTTTAAACATCCTAGGACGGGAGAGTACATGGAGTTTTCATCTGAAATTCCAGAGGTTTTCAGCCAAGTTTTAGATAGACTTAGAAAGGAAAAGTAATGTCAAAAACTTTTTTTAAACCAGGCACCTTGCTTGGACCAGTTCCAGCAGTTATGGTAAGCCTAGGTGAAGGAGATAAGAAGAATATTATTACAATAGCTTGGACCGGAATCATCAATTCAGATCCTGCCATGACATACATATCCGTAAGAAAGAGCAGGCACTCATACAGCATCCTTAAGGAGACGGGAGAGTTTGTAATTAACCTTACTACAGAAGATCTTGCAAAGGCTACCGACTACTGCGGCGTAAAGTCAGGTAGGGACGTGGATAAGTTTAAGGAGATGAACCTGACCCCAGGAAAGTGCCAGGAGGTAAAATGCCCTCTAATTGAGGAAAGCCCTCTATCCTTGGAATGCCAAGTAACAGAGGTTAAGGAGCTTGGAAGCCACGACATGTTCATGGCAAAGATAGTAGGGGTAAACGTAAGCGATGAGCTGATAGATGAGGACGGTCATATAGCCCTAGACAAGGCCCACCTTCTTTCATTCATACACGGGGAGTACTTTGGAATAAAGAAGTATCCTATCGGTAAGTTTGGCTTTTCCGTAATGAAGCCAAAGACTAGAAAGAGGATAAACAGACAGACTAATAATAGATATAGGGGAAATCAAAAAAGAGGCTAGGCCTCTTTTTTATTGGACAATCCGTTTTGATGGGATATTAATATTATGTGCATCCTCAGGCTGGAGTTGATGCATTCAAAAGTGATAACGGATCATAGAAGGAGAGAAGTTTTAATGAATCTTAGACATTCATGACAAACTTTGCCTTCCTTAAAGTTTCTCGTCACGGTGAAATTTCCACATATGCTACAGATATTCATTTAACCACCCCTTCCAGATATTCGAATTGTCACCCTCATTGTATGAAAAAGAGATTTTCATTCAAGGGGAATAATGTCGAATGCAATATAAAGGGATTTAAATGTTAATCTGTGACATTTTCCTTAGGATCAACATAGACAGTCCTGTTATTTGTGAATATTACCATGCCAGGCTTTGCCCCTTGAGGCTTCTTCACGTACTTTACAGGAACGTAGTCCACAGGAACCTTGGATGAGTCCTTGGCCTTGCTGTGAAAAGCTGCAATGCTAGCGCAGGTGTAGATAAGCTCATCTGGAACTTCCTTGCCAAAAGTTCTAAGTATTACGTGAGAACCTGGAATATCCTTGGTATGAAACCATAGATCCTTTTTATCTGCAATCTTTAAGGTTAGATGATCGTTTTCCTTGTTGTTTTTTCCAACTAGAATTTCCATTCCGTTATCTAAGACGTACTTTTTTGGAGCTGCCTTAAACTTCTTTTCCTTAAAGGTGGTCTTTCTCTTTCTGATGTATCCTGTTTCAACCAGCTCCTGCCTAATAGCGTCAACTTCTTCAGGAGTTTTAGCATCTTCTAGGAAGCTAAGCACCGACTGAAGATAGGATATATCCTTTTCAACCATTTCAAGCTGCAGGTTTTTCTCCTTGATGGAGTTCTTTAGCTTTCCATACTTTTTGAAATAGTTTTGGGCGTTCTTTGCTGGCGAATACCTTTCATCTAGAGGAACGGATATGGTGCTTCCATCGTAGTAGTTTAATAGGTCAACGGACTTTGCTCCCGCCTTTACCAGGTGAAGGTTAGCTGTAAGAAGCTCTCCGTAAAGCCTTAAGTCCTCTGAGTTCTTTGCCTTTTCAATATCTTCAAGTAGCCTCTGTTTCTTTAGCATGGCCTTATCAGAAGCGTTTGAAACTGACTTAACTATTCCTACGGACTTTTGCTTAATCCTGTTGGTGGAATCCTTGTGCTGATAGTAGTAGTCTACCGCTTCAGAAAGGGTATCGAAAGGGATTACCTCATAGGCCTGCTCGTAATCTAGGATTGGATAAGAGTAAAAGTCCTTATCCCTGTAAACCCTAGGGGATGAGGTTACTAAGGCATCCTGTAATCTACCATAGGAGTCAGGGTAGTCATCTAGGCAGTGGCTAAAGGCAGGGCATATGCCTGAGATTTCCTTTAGGCTATCTTGCACTTTTTCCATGAACTCTTCAGTAACTTCCTTAAATGGTACCTTGTCCTGAGTAGGAGGGTACTGGTAGACCATTCCTGGAAGAAGCTGCCTTACTCTGCTCACATCTATTGAAACTCTCTTGATGGAGTCTATAATCTTTCCGCTGGTTACGTCCAAAAGGGTGATGTTGCTGTGGCGACCCATGATTTCAAAGACAAGTCTCTTTGAAACGTTAAAGCCTAGCTCGTTTAAGGTCTCAAGATCCATCTCGACAATTCTTTCGCTATCCTTTTGGCGTATATCCACTATTCTAGCCCCTTGAAGGTGCTTACGCATAAGCATGCAAAATCCGTAAGGAGCCTTTGGATTTTCTGGAAGCTCATCTATTAGATGAATACGGCTTGCGTTTGAGGAAGCTGAGGCAAAAAGCTTCAGATTGCCTTCCTTTGTATGCACCACAAAGACCAGCTCCTCGGGTTGGGGCTGGTAAACCTTGTCTATCTTTCCCAGCAATAGCTGAGATCTTATTTCTTCCACCATTCGTGATGTAAATATTCCGTCGAAAGCCATGTTTTTTCCTCCATAGAACATTTTACCATAATTGAAAAAGTGTGAAAAGAGTGGTAAAATATATATGATGCAAAGCTTATTACCACAGCATCACAGATGAAGGATCTAACAACTATAGAGGCAATCTCGCCAATGCTTGGGGAAGTTAAGGATAAACCAAAGAAGGAACACTTTACAAAGGAAGAAAGTAATCACCTTCCACTGGTAGCAGTAGGCCTTGCGGCATTAGTACTAGCTATAGCACTTCTAATTAAGAGAAAGAGGAAATAGATGATAAAGAGCATGACAGGCTTCGGAAGAGGCGAATACCAAGACGAAAAGAGAAACATTATCGCTGAGATCAAGAGCGTAAACCACAGATACTCAGACATAAACATCAAGATGCCTAGAAGATACTCCTTCGCAGAGGACAAGGTTAAGGCAAAAATCAAGGAAAACATCAAGAGGGGTAAGATTGACTGCTCTATCATGGTGGAAAACCTAGCTGAATCAGATGTAAACATCAAGCTTAACAAGGACGTGGCAGGCCAGTACCTAGCTAGCATCCTAGAGTTAAAGGAAGT
Source organism: Clostridia bacterium (assembly GCA_024403135.1). Taxonomy (GTDB): domain Bacteria; phylum Bacillota; class Clostridia; order Peptostreptococcales; family Anaerovoracaceae; genus JAKSSK01. Next base: position 12,690 of record JAKSSK010000012.1, on the reverse strand, counting down.
TGCTAAAGTGGATGGAGAGGTAACCTTAGAATATCTAGCTTCACTACCAGATGTAATAAAGGCAATTCCTGACGTAGAGGATGAAGAGGAAATAACAAAGGCAATCCTAAAGGCCGTTGAAGAAGCTTCAAAGAACCTGGAAGATATGAGAGCTATCGAGGGAGAAAAGCTAAAGGATGACCTTCTAGCAAAGGGCGATGTAATCAAGGGATACCTTGATCACATTGAAGAAAGAGCACCTCTAGTTCCAAAGGCATACGCTGAAAAGCTTAAGACTAGAATCGATGAACTATTAAATGGCAGCGTTCAGGTTCCAGAGGATAGAATCATGCTTGAGGCTGCAATCTTTGCAGATAAGTGCGCAATAGATGAGGAAATTACTAGACTAAACTCCCACCTAAAGCAGCTAAAGCTTATCCTTGATTCAGCAGATGAAACAGTAGGTAAGAAACTGGACTTCTTAGTTCAAGAGATGAATAGAGAAGCTAACACCATCGGCTCAAAGGCCAACGATATTGAAATCACTAACCTGATGCTTCAGATAAAGGCTGAAATCGAAAAGGTTAGAGAGCAGGTTCAAAATATTGAATAATTAAAATATCTATGTTAGAATATGATATTATGAAAGAGAACAATAATTTAGGCAAGCTGTTCGTAGTGTCTGGACCATCTGGTGCAGGCAAGGGAACCATTTGCAAGAGAATAATTGAAGAGATAAAAGAACCTAAGGTAGAGCTATCCATCTCCATGGCAACTAGAGAGCCTAGAGAAGGAGAGATAGACGGCGTTCACTACTTCTTCACTTCCAAGGAAAACTTTGAAGAGATGATCAAGGCCGGAGGATTCCTAGAATATGCTAAAGTATACGGCAACTACTACGGAACGCCAAAGGAAAAGGTTGTTGAAAAGTTAAGCCAGGGAGTTGACGTAATCCTTGAAATAGATATTCAGGGAGCTTTAAACGTTAAGAAGGCATATGAGCAGGCCGTGCTAATCTTCGTAGTTCCACCTTCAATGGAAGTCCTAAGAGGAAGACTTGAAGGTAGAGGAACAGACAGCATAGAAACTATCAACATGAGGCTAGCTGAAACCTTAAAGGAACTTACATACATGGATCAATACGACTATGTAGTTGTAAACGACGATTTAGAAGAAGCGGTAAAGGGTGCAAAGTGCATATTCCAGGCAGAGCATCTTAAATCTACCGACCAGATAAACAATATCGTAAAGGCGTATAAGGAGGAAAACTAATGCTATATCCATCAATCAACGAATTAAGAAAAAAAGTAGACAGCAAATATACACTGGTTATCTTAGCATCAAAGAGAGCAAGAGATATTATCGACGGAAAACCAGTTTTAACTGACGTAGATATTAAGAGACCTGTATCACTTGCAACTAACGAAATCTCAGAAGATTTAATTTCAGCAAAATAAAGGCTGCGCTAATCAGCGCAGTTTTTTATTGCCTTTTTATGAACTTAAAATGGAATATAAAGGATGGACCTGTCGACAAAGTGTGACAGGTTTTTTAATTGGCCTTTGGTAACATTAGGTAAAAGGAGGCAGCAATGGCAAGAGAGTATCAAAACAAAGAGCAGCGTAGATATATTTTGCCCTACGAGGTATACATGCAGACCCTGTGGTGCATCAGAGACTACCATAGACTAAAGGACATGGGAAGCGTAAAGGCTATGGCCATAGATAAGGCACTAGATAAGATACCGCCATGTTACAGGGCAGGGATTATGAACAACATCATATTCCGCGATAGGTACTTAGAGTGCGCCCACGAAAACACCTGGAAGAGATACAAGCAAAGGTTCGTATACTATGCAGCTATTGGACTAGGAATATTTGGAGGAGATTTAAATGAGGGATACAAAAAAGACCATAATAGGCATTTCACTTATAGCACTTTCCATAGCGCTCTTCGTCTTCCTGCAATTCTTCGGAATGTACCCCAAGGTATTAGCCCTATCAAAGGACTACGATAGAGGCCAGGAGATAAAGATGGAGGACGTAATAAAGGTAAAGGTGCTAAAGAAAAGTCAGGGACAGATTACGGATATATCCATGCTAAAGGATAAGGCATCCCTTCAGAAGATGAAGAAGGGAGAGCCAATATATCTTGACTACCTGCAGGATAAGGATATGCTAACAGCCCAAGGAGGGGATAAGTACATATTCTCCATGCCTGAGGACTGGCTAGTATCCTACCCTCAGAGCCTGAGAAGAGGAGATACGGCCTACATATATTCTGAGGGCACCTTAATAACCCAGGCAAAGGTAGCCTACGTAAAGGATAGGGATAACCTTGAGGTAACATCTACGGATAAGGATAGGCTTGGCGCAACAGGACTGGTATCTGGCATAGAGCTAATCGTAGATAACGACCAGGCGGAGACCTTATCACTAATAGGGGAAGGAGGAGGGACCTTCGTGATCCTGTACAAGTGATGAAGAAGATCATTAACTACGTGGGAGTAGACCCTAAAGTTGGAACCACCATGGTTGCAAGCTGCATGGCAAACTATCTAAAGAAAGAGGGAAAAGACGTGGTGCTTTTAACCTTTGAAGAGGAGTACGGAAAGGTAAAGACCTATCTATGGGAGGATAAGGATTATCATCCCAATGAGGTTGCAAGGCTACTAGATAGCTTTAGCGAGGACTACGTCATAGTGGACTCGGGCTCAGACTTTAACTCTGGCCTAGTCATAGGAACGCTTGAGAATTCGGACGTAAACCAGATAGTGGTGACCCAGCAGAAGAAATCGCAGGTGAAACTTGATCAGCTGCTTACAGACGTGATCTTTCCTCTTAAGATAGAGCCTGGCATCCTTTTAAACAAGTACGTTCAAGGCTTTAAAGAGGTTGACTGTGAAAACAGACTTTCCTACTGTCCCTACGGCTGGGAAGCAGAAGAAGAGGGAAAGACCCTTTTGAAGTATCCAAAATTTAGCAAGGATTTTAAGAAGTATGAAAGAGCAATTTGACCTATACCAATATCTAAAGGAAAACACTAAAAACGAAGAGGAAACTGGATATGGCCAGTTCTTTTCCCTTTGCCGTGAGGTGCAGGAAGAGATGATGGCAAGCTACGAAAAAGAGGGAGACCTAGACAAGGTAAGGATCCAAAGGGGAGCCATCATGGGCCTTAAGGCGGAGATCGACCTATACAAGGATAGAATTAAAGCCATAGTCTTAGCAAAGCACAGGGAAGGGGTTAAAAGCCCGCCCTGGTACCTGAACCTGGTGGAAGGAATCTTTGCAGAGCTATTTGGTTTTGCAGGCCTAACCCCGTGGATATATGACGAAAAAGAGGAGTACGTTTCTTCAACATCTGCCAAGGTTATCGGGGAGAAGATATACTTTCTCCTTAAAGGAAGATGCGTCCTTCAGGAGCAGAGGATAGATTCGGCTAGACTTGACCAGCTAAAGAGAGCTCTTCTAATGGGGTATCCCATGGAGAGACTTGAAAGAGGAGTCCACGAGGTGTACCTAAACAACGGAATCAGGGTTACCATCTTTTCGGGCAACATCACCAAGCAGGGGGCAGAGGTGATAGTCTTTAGAAAGTACGTAATGAAGAGCCTATCCTTTGAAAAGCTGGCGGAGTTTAGAACCATACCGCCCGATGCAATTCCGCTCTTTCGCCTTATGGTAAAGGCAGGATTTAACGTTCTTTTCTGCGGCCCGGTTAGATCGGGCAAGACCACCTTCCTTCAGACCTGGCAAAGTTATGAGGATAGAAGCCTAGAGGGAGTATCAATAGCAACGGATACTGAGACCGACTGGGCCAAGATAATGGGCGATGCCCCCTTTATGCAGCTAGTAGCAGACGGAGAGGACATGGAGGGAGTAATAAAGCCCCTTCTAAGAGGAGATAACGACTACGTAATTTTGGAAGAGATGAGAGATGCCACCGCCTTTAACTTTGCTGTAGATATAACATCAATAGGTACTAGAAGGACCAAGGCCACCATCCATAGCACCAGCCCTAGGGATATACCATATAAGATGGCAACTAAAATTGCATATAAATATGGAGGAGATGTAGCTGACATAGAAAGACAGGTTTTCAAGAACTTCGCATACATCTTTCAGATGAAGGTTGACGAAAAGGACCCAGGCCACAGGGTGCTAAATGCAGTAACTGAGCTTGTGATGGATGAAGAGGGAAACACATCCTTTGTAGACCTTATGACCTATGACTGGAAAGAGGAAAGGTGGAAGTTTAAACCCGATTCTAAAAGGCTAAAGATGGAGGAAAAGATCATCGGTGAAGAGGTGGCAGCTGAAATAAGAGAAAAGTTAAAGGAGCTAGCTAAATGGGATACTTATGCGTAGTGCTTATGGTGATGGGTATAGGGGTCATATTCTTTAAACCAAGGTTTACCTTTAAGAAGAGAATTGGAAAAATTGAAAAGGTAAAGCCAAAGAAAAGACTAAGACTGAGAAGCACATATAACCTGGAGGCTCAAGGAGTAATAACAGAACTGATAAACAGCTATAAGCTATATAACCACAACATGGACGAAGCCATTAACCACGCTGTATCAAACATGGGAGATAGCCCAGGCTGCCAAAAGCTTTTCCTTAATTTAAGCGCATCATTAAACCAGGGAAAAGGTGAAGAGGGAATAAAGACCTTAGAGGAAAAGATTGGAGCAAGCTGGGGCCAAAACCTGGGAGAGATAATCTACTCAGGCCACATCATGGGCCTTGACGTGGAAAAGGCACTTTTGGATTTACTTGATAGGGTGAAGAGGGGCAAGGTGATGGAAGAGTACAGCAAGAGAAAGAACAACGAGGCCAGAATCATGATAAAGTGGTTCACTCCCTTGGCATACGTCGCTACAACTTTAATTGCTGTAAAGTTCTTTGGTATTTCCCTTTCGGATTTTTTGCACAACCAGTTTCAGACGGCGGCAGGAATTCTATGGCTATTCATCATGGGCATATTCTACGCCATGAGCCTTGTTACCTACTATCTTCTGGCTAAAAGGGGGATAGATATATGATCATATCCTTAATTCTATTTTTAACTGGCATATTCCTAATCTTCATCTACGACGATAGAAAGCTTAGGGTGAGCATTTCCTTTGCTGAGAGGATGAGGGTCCTTTCTGAAATGGAGATGGACCTAGACCTTGAGATGGAGGAAATGGCAAAGGCTAAGAGGATGAACTTCTATAGGTATATAGCCTTGATAGCTCTTTTACTTCTATCCCTTAGAAAGGGAATAGCTGCAGTTATGGTGGTTATATTTCTAGGGATATTAACAACACCTAGAAGGGATATTATGGGAGTGGCATCTCCTGTGAAGAGAGCCTTAGATTCCATAAAGGAGAAAAAGATCCTAGAGTACGATAAAGAAATATTTCAAGGGGCAGGAACCATAAAGACCTTGGCACTGCTTAACTCTAAGGGAACCTTCTCCGCAGACTACATTTACGAGAAACTGGCGGAGCAAAGCTTTAAACTTAGAAAGATATATTCCTCATTTTTGGTACTGTACAGAGGCGGAAACACAAAGGAAGCCTTCGACTACTTTAGAAAGACGGTGAACACCAATACGGGTAAACAGTTTGCCATCCTCTTAGAAAAGCTAGAGTACCTTAGCCCAAAGGAGATGGTAAGCCAGATTGAAGGCTTTCAGGAGAGCATCGCTGAAGAGAGGATGACAAGGCAGACCAGCGAGATAGATAGAAATAGCGTAATAACCACCTTGGCAAGCACGGCCTGCATATTCACCATAATACTTAACTTTGCGGTGGTAGGAATTTTTATGGATTCCCTGAAGATGCTATCAGGGATATTTTAGGAGGTAGAGATGAAAAACTTAGTAATTATCATTGGAACAATTTTGCTTGGAGCAATCATAGTAAACACATTGGTTCTTGGGGACAGCAACTCCCTAAAGAGCGCAGCAGAAGGCATAGTATCTAATGGCGTAAATGCCATCAAGACAATTAAGTACTAGTATGAAAGAGTTAATAGTTATTGTGGGGACTCTGCTTTTAGGAGCCATAATTTTCAATATGATGATAGGCCCTGGACAAAATAGCTTAAAGACTCAGGTGAAGAACCAGATGGTTAACTCCACCTTGACATACCAGGAGCAGTACATATGAAAAACTTAATTACGGCCATCGCATCGCTAGTGCTAATCATGACCATGCTGATGCAGATGACATTAAACGAGAGAAACTACACCCGCATGATAGCCATCGACCAGCTGGTGAACAACTTTAAAGAAGTAGCCCGTGAAGAGGGACTTGTGTCATCGGCTAATAAGTCGAACCTAATATCTGAAATATCTGGCGCTACTGGAATAGGGGAGAAGGATATTACAGTATCTGGCACATCTAGCAGGGTGAATAGAGGGGGCAAGATCTCATACAAGGTGTCCGTAAAGATGGATAAGATATATACGGCACCTGCATTCTTTGGAATATCTAAGGAAAAGAACGAGGGAAGGTATGTGGTGGAAAACTCTACCACCAGCGAGTACATATGAAGAACCTAATCGTAACCATTGCCATAGTGGTTTTAGCTAGCAATATAATTGTGTATCAGAAGGATACATGCAATTTAGTGATGAACATGAACCAGGCCAAAAATGTAGCTGATGAGATGGCAAGAAGCGCAGCCCTATGCATAGATGAAAAGTCCTTAGCAGATGGAAACATAAAATTTAATAAGACTACGGGAAAGTCTAGAGCAAAGGAGGCCTTCGGTAGGTATAAGAGTAGCTTCTTTTCAAACGTGAAGTACGACATAGCCTTTGATGATGATTCGGGAACCGTAAAGGTTACCATGAACCTAGGAAAGGCCAACTACAGCCTGGCATATTTAAGGAACAATAAAAAGTTAAAAACCACATCAATTTACGAATATGCACTACCAAATCTTTAGACTATGTGATATACTCATTGTATGGATAAGAAGACTTTAATATTCACAATTATATATGCCATAGCTTTTATAGGCGCTATAGTCAAGATGGTAATTGATGGACACTTTAACGTTATTCCAATTCTATGTACGCTGCTTTGCGGAGCATACGGAGTAAAGAGGCTTAGGGAAGGAAGCTTCGTCGGAGAACTTGTAATGGGCCTATGCATACTGCTTATGGGATGCATCATATTTGAGATTCAACTTTAGACAACCAAAAAAGGTTGTCTTTTTTTATATATTCTGTTGACAAGTAAAATATATGGGTGTATATTAACCATAGAACCTAGCACTCACCAAGTGAGAGTGCTAACAAAAGAAAGAAAGGGGTAATATTATGTTAATGCCAACAATTTTTAGAGACAACTTTGTAGACGATTTTTTCAGCGATTTTATGAGGACTCCAGCAAAGAAATCCGACCTTATGTCAACAGACGTTAAGGAATACGAGGATAGATTTGAACTATACATGGAGTTGGCAGGCTTTAAGAAGGAGGACATCCAAGCTGGATATTCAGAAGGATACCTTACAGTTAAAGCCACTCGTTCATACGAAGAGGAAGATGCAAAGTACTTAATGAAGGAAAGGTTCGTAGGAACCTGCGAAAGAAAGTTCTATATCGGGGATGACATCAAAAAGGATGAGATTAAAGCAGCCTACACTAACGGCGTGCTAAAGCTTACAATTCCTAAAAAGGAACTTGTACCTGAAATAGAAGAAGATCAATTCATTTCAATTGAATAAAAAAAGAAATCGGGACGAAAGTCCCGATTTTTCTATACGTTGAACAGGAATGTGATGATGTCGCCATCTTTCACCACATACTCTTTTCCCTCGGCCCTTACAAGGCCTTTTTCTTTTGCCTGAGCGATGTTTCCGCCACAAGCCATAAGATTGTCGTATGCGATGGTTTCGGCTCTAATAAAGCCTTTTTCGAAGTCTGTATGAATCTTTCCTGCAGCCTGAGGAGCCTTAGTTCCTCTCTTGATGGTCCAAGCTCTGCACTCATCTTCTCCTGCTGTCAGGAAGGAGATTAGATCAAGGAGCCTGTAAGATGCGTGGATAAGCTTATCTAGACCAGATTCCTCAATTCCCATGTCCTCAAGGAACATTGCTTTTTCTTCGTCGTCTAGCTCAGCCATTTCAGCTTCAATTTCTGCGGAGATGACTACAACCTCTGCGTCTTCAGTCTTTGCAAATTCCCTTACAGCATCTACGTACTTGTTGCCTTCGCCAGTAACGTCATCGTCGGAGACATTGGCAACGTAGATTACAGGCTTGTATGAAAGAAGGTCAAGGGTCTTTACAAACTTTGCTTCTTCATCGTCAAGGTCCATAGCTCTAGCAGACTTACCTTCAGATAGGAAATCGTAAACCTTGTTAAGCAGGTCAACCTCGCCCTTTAAGGTCTTATCTCCCTTCATCATCTTGGTAGTCTTTGCAATTCTTCTTTCCAAAACTTCCATGTCTGAAAGAAGAAGCTCTGTGTTTATTGTGTCAATGTCTGAAAGGGGATCTATCTTTCCATCTACGTGAACGATGTTGTCGTTTTCAAAACATCTTACCACGTGGACTATTGCTGCAACCTCTCTAATGTGGCCAAGGAACTTGTTGCCAAGGCCTTCACCCTTTGAAGCACCCTTTACAAGGCCTGCAATGTCGCAAAACTCGATGGTTGTATAGATGGTCTTCTTGGAGTTATACATCTCGTGAAGTTTTGTGATTCTCTCATCTGGAACTGTAACAACTCCAACGTTAGGCTCGATGGTGCAGAAAGGATAGTTAGCAGCTTCTGCTCCTGCCTTTGTTATTGCATTAAAAAGGGTACTCTTACCTACGTTAGGTAGTCCCACAATACCTAATTTCATTTATCTATATCTCCTTTGTTTTTTCTTCTTCAATATTACATAAAGCACTAGGCAGAATATGAATATGGCGATGGATATCACCTGTGCCTGCCTTAAAAATCCTATCATTAGGCTATCAGTTCTAAGGCCTTCAACGAAGAACCTTTCCACGGAGTAAAGCATTCCGTACAGCAGAACTATCTGGCCTCTAAAGCTTCTGTGCTTTGTTAGATAGATCAGGAATATGAACAGGATGAAACACCATACCGACTCGTAAAGGAAGGTAGGGTAGTAGCTCTGGCCGTTAATCACTACGGCTAGCGATGAATCAGTAAGTCCACCGTGGGCCTCCTCATTAAAGAAGTTACCCCATCTACCTATGGCCTGTCCAAGAGCGATAACCGGTGCTACCAGGTCTGCCACGTTCAGGAAGTCTTCCTTCTTTACCTTGCACAGGATGTACACCCCGATAAACGACAGGATCAGTCCTCCGTGAATTGCAAGGCCGCCGTGTCTAAAGGAAAAGATCTCATCCAGGTGGTTTTGGTAGTAGCCCCAGCTGAAGAGAACATAGTATGCTCTAGCCCCTATGACCGCGCAAGGAATGATGGTAAGCGCTACATCCAGCACGTGGTCCTTCTTTATGCCAAGCTTTGGCGCCCTGTAGTATGAAATTAGTATGGCAAGTAAGAATCCAAGGCCTATTAAAACCCCGTACCACATTACGTCTACGCCGCCTATTGAAAAGGCAACTCTGCCTGGTGAAACCATGGTCTTTCCTCCTTAAAATATCTAGGATATTATACAAAAAATATGCGGAAATATCAAATGTATGGTAAAATTTACCCATGAAATATTTGAAAGTAGTTAAAGGAAACTTCATATCTCGCCCTAACCGCTTTGTGGCCAATGTCTTAATTGACGGAAAAGAGGAAAGGGTACACGTAAAGAACACGGGAAGGTGTAAAGAGCTTCTAACTGAAGGCGCAACCGTTTATCTAGAGGACTTTGATGGCAGAATGGGAACTAGGAAGATGAGGTACGACCTTATAGCCGTTGAAAAGGGAGAACTCCTTATCAACATGGACTCTCAGGCTCCCAACAAGGTGGCCTATGAATTTTTTAAGGACAAGGTGGACTTTCTAAAGGCTGAAGTAACATATCTAGATAGCCGCCTGGATCTGTACTTTGAAAAGGATGGCAGAAAGGGCTTCATAGAGGTAAAAGGCGTAACTCTAGAGGAAGATGGCATAGCAAGATTTCCCGATGCTCCAACTGAAAGGGGCGTAAAGCACATAAAACACCTGATCAAGGCCAAGGAGGAAGGCTACGATGCCAAGATCCTCTTCGTGGTTCAGATGAAGGGCGTAAAGGAGTTTACCCCTAACGATGAAACCCATAGGGCCTTTGGGGATGCCCTTCGCCTGGCAAGGAAAAAGGGAGTTGAGGTTCTATGCTATGACTGTCAGGTCACACCAGATTCTTTACAGATAGTTCAAAAAGTGGCCTTGACAAACATCTAGATGGATGTTAAGATGACCAAAGAATTAAATAACCTTAAAAGCAATGAAGAGAAGAGTAGATTGTGAACAATGTCACAGAGAGTCCCAGTTGATGAGAAGGGATACAGGAAGCACTTTTGAACATGGCCTTGGAGCTGCGTACCGACTACGTTTTACGTATAGGCTACGACGGGAACGCCCGTTACAGCGTTATAGTATGATAGTACTAGATGAGGTCCATATCGTGAGGTATGGATGAAGTAAGGTGGTAACACGAAGCGTATGCTCTCGTCCTTATGCGGAGGGGAGCTTTTTTATTCCCCGAAAATACATCATTTAGGAGGAAAACCAATGAACAAAAACAATCTAGGGGCAAAGGCCCTACTACCAATTTTAGTTTTCCTAGTGCTCTACCTAGGAAGTGGAATCTACTATGAATACATCAATCCGCCTGAAGGTGGAATGGGCTTCTATATCATGAGCGTTGTAGTAGCTTTCGTAGTAGCGCTAGCTGTTGGCCTACTTCAAAACAAGGAAATATCCTTTGATGAAAAGATTCATATATGCGCTAAGGGAATCGGAGATGATAACATCACAATCATGCTTTTCATCTTCCTATTCGCTGGAGCATTTTCAGGAATAGCATCTGCATCTGGTGGCGCTGAAAGTACAGCACAGTTTCTACTTTCCATCATCCCAGCACAGTTTGCAATTCCAGGCCTATTCATCATAGCTTGCCTAATATCCCTTGCAATGGGTACATCCTGCGGAACAATTACAGTTCTAACACCGATTGCATTTAACGTGGCAGCTGATGCTGGTCTAAGCTTACCTCTATGCGTAGCAACAGTAGTTGGCGGCGCAATGTTTGGAGATAACCTATCCTTTATCTCAGATACAACAATTGCAGCTACTAAGACTCAGGGTGTTGAGATGAAGGACAAGTTTAAAGCTAACTTTAAGATCGCTCTACCTGCAGCACTTATCACTTTAGTAGTGCTAATCGTTTACTGTCTGCAAGGTGATGCATCAGCAATCACATCGGGAGATTACAACATCTGGCAAGCCATCCCATACTTTGCTGTACTAGTTGCAGCCCTATGCGGTATCAACGTATTCGTAGTACTTGCTGGTGGCACAATATTTTCTTTCATAGTTGGTCTTGCAACTAAGACTGTTACAGTATCCACAGGCTTTAGTGCTCTAGGCACTGGAACTAGCGGAATGTTTGAAACTATGATCGTAGCAATTCTAGTAGCAGCAATAGGTGGACTTATTAAGGCTAACGGTGGATTTGAGGCGATACTAAACTTCATTAAAAACACATTTAAGTCAAACAAGGGCGGTGCCTTTGGTATTGGCCTACTTGTATCACTTATGGATATAGCTACTGCTAACAACACAATAGCAATAGTTGTGGCAGGACCAATAGCAAAGGACATCAGCACTGAATACGGAATAGAGCCTAAGAAGGCGGCATCTCTACTAGACATATTCTCATGCGTATGGCAGGGAATAATTCCTTATGGCGCTCAGCTTCTAATAGCTTCTGGCCTAGCAGGAATCTCAAGTCTAGAGATAATCCCATTCCTGTTCTATCCATTCCTATTACTAATCTGCGTACTAGTTTCAATAGTATTTGCCAAGAAGGAAAAATAGGGGAAATGCAAGGGGAGAAAGGCCTTTTCTCCTCTTGCTTATCTTTAAAAAAGTGTTGACAAGAAACCTTGCATTTGATATATTATTACGTGCAATGACTAATATATGGCGGTGTAGCTTAGTTGGCTAGAGCGTCCGGTTCATACCCGGAAGGTCGGTGGTTCGACTCCACTCGCCGCTACCATTAGGGCGTATAGCTCAGCTGGGAGAGCACCTGCCTTACAAGCAGGGGGTCGTAGGTTCGAGCCCTGCTACGCCCACCATTTATGGCCGGGTAGTTCAGTTGGTTAGAATGCCAGCCTGTCACGCTGGAGGTCGACGGTTCGAGCCCGTTCCCGGTCGCCAATTTTTTTTAAATAAATCAGATTATATTTTTATGGTGGGTATAGTCAAGTGGTTAAGACAACGGGTTGTGGCTCCGTCATGCGTGGGTTCGAATCCCACTACCCACCCCATTTTTTGCTTATCGTTGGGGTATCGCCAAGCGGTAAGGCAATGGATTCTGATTCCATCATGCGCAGGTTCGAATCCTGCTACCCTAGCCAATATGGCGACATAGCCAAGTGGTAAGGCAGAGGTCTGCAAAACCTTTATTCCCCGGTTCAAATCCGGGTGTCGCCTCCATTGTTTTCAGAAGAATGGGATTCGAACCATTCTTCCGAAATGAGATATGGTGGGTATAGTCAAGTGGTTAAGACAGCGGGTTGTGGCTCCGTTATGCG
>JAKSSK010000011.1 GCA_024403135.1 Clostridia bacterium | reverse complement strand
ATGGACGTAGCTCTGGTGCACCAGTTGTTCTGCCAAGGGCATAGCTGGGTAGCTACCTACGGACGGGATAAGCGCTGAAAGCATCTAAGTGCGAAGCCCCCCACAAGAAAAGATTTCCTCCGCAAGGTAAGACCCGTGAGAGACTATCACGTAGATAGGTCGGAGGTGTAAGTATGGTAACATATTAAGCTGACCGATACTAATAGGTCGAACACTTGACCAGAGTTTCAAGGACTTGAGTTTGAGAAGTAGTTATTCAGTTAAATTTTTAGGTAAGAAATCCGGTGACAATAGCAAGGAGGACACACCTGTTCCCATCCCGAACACAGAAGTTAAGCTCCTTAGCGCCGATGATACTTGGTGGGAAGCTGCCTGGGAAAGTAGGACGTTGCCGGTTTTTTATTACCACTAGGAGGTCATTAGACCTCCATTTTTTTATGGTTAATATGTTTTTCCTGTGATATAATAATAAATTAGAGAAGTTTTATACATTGGAGATAGATATGATCGTATTGAAGGTTATTTTTGCGCTGTTAATATGCATCCCTTTCATATATTTCCTTTTCTCAATGTTTAAGAAATTCGTTGAAGAAGTATTAGGAGAAGGGAAGGAGAAGTAATGTTCATTTCAATCGAAGGTCCAGACGGCGCTGGAAAATCCACACAAATTAATAATATTAAGAAGTTCCTAGAGGATAGGAATATTCCATACATTCTAACTAGAGAACCAGGTGGTACAAAGATCAGCGAAAAGATTAGAGATATCATACTGGATAAGGAAAACGTAGAGATGAACTACGTAACAGAGGCCCTGCTTTATGCAGCATCAAGAGCTCAGCACGTAAGCCAGGTCATCAAGCCTGCCTTAGAAGAGGGCAAGGTTGTAATCTGCGATAGATTCATAGACTCCAGCTTTGCCTACCAGGGATATGCTAGAGGCCTTGGTGATACAGTATGGGATGTAAATAGGGCTGCAGTAGATGGTTGCATGCCAGATGTAACCTTCGTATTTAACCTTAACCCAGAAGTAGGTCTAGGAAGGGTGAAGACCAGAGGGGAAGAAGATAGACTTGAACTAGAAAAGATGGCCTTTCATAGGAAGGTATATGAAGGCTACCTAGATTTAGAGAAAAAGTATCCAGACAGGATAGTTCCAATAGATGCTTCAAAGAGCATAGAGGACATTAAGAAGGATATATACCTAGTATTAGAAGAGAGAATATGTCGTTAAGTAGATGGAACCAAAAGAAAATATTTGTGGATAAATTGCCCCACGCCATCATAGTTGAAGCAGGTCCCCTGGTGGATAAACTTTCCTTTGCAAAGGATATAGTGAAGGCTTATGTGTGCAAGGAAAAGCCAGGTGAAGGCTGCGACTTTTGCATAGACTGCAGAAAAGTAGACGATGGAAACTACGAAGATATGTACATAGTGGATAAGGGTAATGACACCATCAAGAAGGAAGACGTGGAGTCAATCCAGGAGTTCATAAAGCGTAAGGCTCAGAACATCTGCATCATATGTAACGCAGATAAGCTAATCGTTCAGTCACAGAACAAGCTTTTAAAAACACTGGAAGAGCCCTCAAAGGGAAGTCACATTATACTGCTTTCTGAGAATGTGGAAAACTTCCTTGACACCGTAAAATCTAGATGTGTAATCTTTAGACTTAGCTCAGATGAGGTAGTGGACGAAAAGGATCTAAGCCTTGCAAAACAGGTGATCGAAGCACTTTTAGAAGATGGATATTTTCATCAGATTAAGACTTTAGGCCTAAAGGATAAGGAAGAAATATTAGCCCTTTTAGATGGCATGGAAAAGGTGTTTAGGGACTACCTTTTCGACTACGAAAGCCAGGGCAGATTATATAGGAAAGAAGATATATTTAGATACATAAAGCTTATTGAAGAAGCGAAAAAGGACATTAGATACAACGTAAATCCAATAAGCGCATTTAAGAAATTGGTATTAAAAATTGGAGGATAAAATGGTAACAGTAGCTGGAATAAGATTTAAAACAGCAGGAAAGGTATACTACTTTGACCCAGACAATTTAAAAGTTAAGGCTGGGGACAATGTTATCGTTGAAACAGCTAGAGGCCTTGAATTTGGTACGGTTACAATGGATCCCGAGGAGATGGATGAAAAGGACATCATCCAGCCTCTTAAGAAGATCATCAGAATCGCAGGAGAAAAGGACATAGCTCAGCATGAAGAAAACGTCAAGAGAAAGGAAAAGGCCATCAGGCTTTGCCAGGAAAAGGTGGACAAGCACGGCCTTGAAATGAAGCTAATCGACGTTGAGTATACATTCGATAATACGAAGATAATCTTCTATTTCACAGCAGACGGCAGGGTAGACTTTAGAGAACTTGTAAAGGACTTAGCCAGCGTCTTCAAGATGAGAATAGAGCTTAGACAAATTGGTGTAAGAGATGAAGCCAAGATGATGGGAGGAATAGGTGCCTGTGGCAGAAGCCTTTGCTGCAACTCATGGCTATCCGAGTTTGAACCTGTATCCATCAAGATGGCAAAGGTGCAAAACCTATCACTTAACCCTACTAAGATTTCAGGAATCTGCGGCAGACTTATGTGCTGCTTAAAGTACGAAAATGACATATATACAGAGCTTAGAAAGGGCATGCCTGATGTGGGAGAAAAGATTAAGACTCACGAGGGCTTTGCCAAGGTTATTGAGGCTAACGTACTTGAAAATATAGTCAAGGTTAGAATGATTGAGCAGGAAGCTTCCGGCGACCAAGAAGAAAAACTTTCTTCAGAGATAAGACAGTTCAAGAAGGAAGACATTAAGAGACTAAAGAATCATCACCACAAGGATAAAGATATATTCGACGACCTTGACGCAGAAACACTTAAGGAAATCAAGGAACTTATTAAGGAATAGGGATGGAAAGAATAGACGAAATAGGTTTTGGTGGCTTAAAGTTAATTCAAGATCCGGAAAGGTTTTGCTATGGAGTGGATGCGGTTTTACTTGCAGATTTTGCAGCAAAACAAGGCAAGAGCTTTGATAGCATATTGGACCTTGGAACTGGAACTGGAATTATCCCATTCATACTGTCATACAAGACGGATGCAAAGAAGATAGTTGGGGTAGAAATCCTAGAAGATTCATATGAAATGGCCCAAAGAGGTGCCAAGCTAAACGGCCTAGAGGACAGGGTATCCTTTCTAAATATGAACGTAAAGGATGTTACAGGAACCTTTGATGCGGTAACCTGCAATCCACCTTATCAGGCAGGAGGAACAGGGGTAAAAAGTGACAACTTAGAGAAGATGGCAGCAAGGCACGAAATCTACGGAAGTCTAGAGGACTTCATAGGTGCTGCAGCTAGAACCTTAAAGGATAAGGGCGACTTTTTCATGGTCCATAGACCAGCTAGAATCGTGGATATTTCAACACTTTGCAGGAAATATAACCTGGAGCCAAAGGAGATCAGATTTGTCAGTCCTAGGGAAGGCGAAGTGCCAAACATTCTTTTAATTCACTGCGTAAAAAACGGCGGTAAAAACCTGAAAATATTAAAGCCCCTTAACGTGTACGAAGGGGAAAGTTACACCAAGGAAATACTAGAAATGTACTAGCCTTTATTGTATAATAACCATAGTGACAGGAGGAATATTATGGAACTTGCAATTAGCGTAAAAGAGCTGGGATGGATAATCCTATTCATCGCAATAATCATATTAATAATATATTTAATAGTTGCTGTAAAACATACCATCAATGTGCTGAAAAAAGCAAACTCTGTTCTTGATGACGTAAATGAGATTTCTAATATTGCAGCCCATAGGACTTCTCAGGTTGACCAAGCTATTGACCACACGGTGGACAAGATTGCTAACGCTTTAACCTCTGTCGCAAATATTCTGAAAAAGGATAAGAGCGAGGAGATTCAAGATAAATAAGTCTTTCAGTTAAAGGAGGAAAAACATAGTGAAGGCTACAGGTATAGTTAGACCAGTAGATAATCTAGGTAGAGTTGTACTTCCAATTGAGCTACGAAGAAACCTAGGAATAACTACTGAGGACTCACTTGAGATCTTCGTTGAAGACGACTACATCATGTTAAAAAAGTATGAGCCTGCTTGCATTTTCTGTGGAGATAAGCAAGAGGTCGTGGATGTAAAAGGAAGACTAGTATGCAAGAAGTGCATCGCTGAATTAAAGAGGCTATGATTTTTTAGGACCTAAAATTAGGTCCTTTTTTCCTGCCCATATATTGAAAAAACTGACCTAAGGCTATATAATAGTTAGAGATGAAAATTAAGGAGAAAGAATTTGGCTAAATATTTAGTACAAAAAAGTGGCCCACTATCAGGTGAAGTCACCATAAGCGGTGCGAAAAATGCAGTTCTTCCTTTAATGGCAGCAGGTCTTCTTGCTGAAGAGCAGACCACCATCAAGGATGTTCCAGCCCTAAGGGACGTAAATGTTTTGATGGAAGTAATGATGAAGCTTGGCGCTGAAATCGATATGCCTGAGGAGGGAGTTTTAAATATACACACGAAAGAAATCCAAACTACTGAAGCAGACTTCGATCTATTCAAGAAGATGAGAGCATCAATCTTAGTAATGGGCCCTCTTCTTGCGAGAGAAGGCAAGGCTAGAATGCCACTACCTGGTGGCTGCTCCATAGGTGCAAGACCAATAGACCTTCACCTTAAGGGCTTTAGACAGTTAGGTGCAACTACTGAAGTTAAGGATACATACGTAGAGGCTGTAGCCCCAGAAGGCGGTCTTGTAGGCGGAAGCGTATACCTAGACTTCCCAAGCGTAGGAGCTACTGAAAACATTATGATGGCAGCAGTTCTTGCACAGGGAACTACATATATTGAAAACGCAGCAGAAGAACCTGAAATAGTTGATCTTGCCAACTTCCTTAACAAGATGGGAGCAAGGATTAAGGGCGCAGGTACAGACACCATCAAGATTGAGGGTGTAGAGCATCTAAAGGGAACAGTCCACAGGGTAATTCCAGACAGAATAGAGACTGGAACATTTATGCTAGCTGCAGCTATCACTAGAGGGGAAATCCTAATTAAAAACGTAGTAACAGACCACGTTAAGCCAATTATTGCAAAGCTTAGAGAATGCGGAGTTCAGGTAGAACTTGTAGACGAAGGCATGTACGTAAACGGCGGAAATAAAGCACTTACTGCAACAGACATTAAGACCCTTCCTTACCCAGGTTTTCCAACAGATATTCAGTCACCTTTCATGGCATTCCTTACTACAGTTGAGGGAGAAAGCCAGGTCCAGGAGACCGTATTTGAAAACAGATTCATGCACGTAGCAGAGCTTAATCGTATGGGCGCAAACATTAAGACCGACGGAAGGAGCGCTGTAATTCCTGGAGGAAAACAGCTGGTTGGTTCACAGGTAATTGCAACAGACCTAAGAGCAGGAGCTGCCATGGTACTAGCAGGACTTGTAGCAGAGGGAACTACAGAAATATCTGAAATCTATCACATAGATAGAGGATACGAAAAATTCGTTGAAAAGTTCAGAGGTTTAGGAGCTACAATCATTAGAATTGAAGACTAGAGAGATGTGAGAAACATCTCTCTTTTTTATTGATTTATATCCCTCAATTTAGTATTATATACTTTGGGAAAATATTGTATTTAATGGAGATTTTCAAATGGCGAACATTAGATTTTTAGAGCTATTGGCAAAGGATTATCCAAACCTTGAAGCTGCTACAAGCGAGATAGTAAATTTAACAGCTATCCTGTCACTTCCAAAGGGCACAGAATATTTCTTAAGTGACCTTCACGGTGAGCACGAAGCTTTTATTCACATGCTAAAGAGTGCTTCAGGAACCATCAAGGATAAGATCGACGAAAACTACGGTGAATTCTTATCCGAAAAGGAAAGGGATGACCTTGCCGCTTTAATATATAACGCGGAAGCAGAAATTAAGAGAAGAAAGAAGTCTGAAAAGGACTTTAACAAGTGGTGTAAGGCTGTTATCTACAGGCTGATTACCATATGCAAGTCGGTGTCCACAAAGTACACTCGTTCAAAGGTTCGTAGAAACCTGCCAAAGTACTCCGCATACATCATCGACGAACTGCTTCACGCAGACGATGAAGAAAACAGACTTCAGTACTATCAAGAGATCATCAATACCATCGTGGACTGCGGTATGGGCGAAAAGTTCATAACTGAGCTTTCAGACTGCATCAGCAAACTGGCAGTAGACCAACTTCACATCATCGGGGACATATGGGATAGAGGTTCTCACCCAGATGAGATCATGGACTACCTAATAGACTACCCAAGCGTAGACTTCCAGTGGGGCAACCACGACGTAGTATGGATGGGAGCAGCTACAGGAAACTGGGCTTGCATCACCAACATAATTAGAATGAACATCAGCTATAACAATTTCGATATGCTTGAAATTGGATATGGCATTAACCTTAGAGGCCTTGCAACATTTGCAGAGAAGGTTTACGGGGACGACCCTTGCGAAAACTTCATGCCTCACGTAATAGATGAAAACTGCTTTGACCCGGTAGATCCAAAGCTTGCAGCAAAGATGCATAAAGCTATCGCTGTATGCCAGTTCAAGGTTGAGGGCCAAAGAATCATGGCTCACCCAGAATACCATCTAGAAAAGAGACTTCTTCTAGATAAGATCGACTGGGAAAAGGGAACAGTGACTATCGAGGGCAAGGAATGGAAGATGAAGGATATGAATCTTCCAACTGTAGATCCTGCTGATCCATACAGACTTACACCTGAAGAAGAGGAAGTGCTAGATGGACTTGAGGCTTCAATCCATCAATCTGAAAAACTTCAAAAGCACATCAGATTCTTGTACTCACACGGAGCTTTATACAAGGTAATAAACGGCAACCTTCTTTATCACGGATGTATTCCAATGACCGAAGATGGTCAGTTTGAAGATGTTAGCATAAACGGTGCTACCCATAGGGGTAAGGCTCTTATGGACTACATCGATGACCAGGTAAGAAAGGCATACTTTGCACCTGATGAGTCAGAGGAAATAGGTAGGTCAGGAGACCTGATGTGGTACCTATGGCTAGGCGGAAACAGCCCGCTGTTTGGCAAGGACAAGATGACCACATTTGAAAGGTTATTTGTAGAGGATAAAGCATCCACAAAGGAACACACAAGACCTTACTATAAGCTAATCAAGGAGCGCAAGCACTGCGAAAAGATATTAGAGGAATTTGGACTAGATCCTTCAAGATCCAAGATTTTAAACGGACACGTTCCAGTAAAGATCAAGGACGGAGAAAGCCCAATCAAGGGAGAAGGGCTTCTATACATCATTGACGGTGGAATTTCAAAGGCATACCAGAAGCAGACTGGTATTGCAGGATACACCTTCATCTTCAACTCCAGGTATATGGCACTTGCTGAGCATAAACCATATGACCCTATCAAGGAAGATGGAACCCAGGAATTCCATTCACCAATAGTTAGAACGGTAGCTACACTTCCTGAAAGAATGTTAATTCTGGATACGGACAAGGGTAAAGAACTGGTTGAAAGAAGAGACGACCTTCAGTCCCTGGTTGAAGCGTACCAAAAGGGACTAATTAAAGAACAGTATTAAAGGAGAGTAAAATGATTCAGTCAAGAACTCATAATTGTAATCAGCTTAGAATAGAAAACGTTGGCCAGGAGGTTACACTTTGTGGCTTCATGGAAAACGTTAGAGAAGTAGGAAAGAACTTTGCATTCATGGTGCTTAGAGACTTCTATGGAACTACACAGATCGTAGTTGAAACAGAAGAGATGATGGAAATAGTAAAGCCTCTTAACACTGAGTCCACACTACAGATCAAGGGCGTAGTAAGGGAAAGATCAAGCAAGAACCCTAACATGCCTACAGGAGACATTGAAGTAGTTCCATCAGAAATCGTGGTACTAGGAAAGTGCAGATACAACGAACTTCCATTTGAAGTTAATAGATCAAAGGAAGCAGATGAAAACGTAAGATTAAAGTATAGATACCTAGACCTTAGAAACCCACAGGTAAAGGATAAGATCATCCTTAGAAGCAACGTGGTAGCAGACCTTAGAAGAAGGATGACAGAACACGACTTCATGGAAATCACCACTCCAATCCTAACTTGCTCATCACCTGAAGGTGCAAGAGACTATCTAGTTCCTGCTAGAAATCACCCTGGCAAGTTCTATGCTCTTCCACAGGCGCCACAGCAGTTCAAGCAAATTCTAATGGCTTCAGGCTTCGATAGATACTTCCAGATAGCCCCTTGCTTTAGAGATGAAGACGCTAGAGCAGACCGTTCACCTGGTGAATTCTATCAGCTGGACATGGAGATGGCATTTGCAGGTCAGGAAGATGTATTTGCAATCTGTGAAGATGTAATTCCACCTGTATTTGAAAAGTACGGACTTTACCAGAAGGCTTCAAAGGCTCCATTTGTAAGAATTCCATACAAGGAAGCACTGGAAAAGTATGGCTCAGATAAGCCAGACCTTCGTGTGGACCTTGTAGTTGAAGATATTACAGATGTACTTAAGGGCATTGAATTTGAACCTTTAAAGGATACAGCAATCAAGGCTATCAAGAGCGACGGATACAAGGCTTCAAGAAAGGTCATCGAAAAGATGCTTGAAGAGGTTGAGGTTCAAGCAGGAAGCAAGGCTTACTGGTTTAGACTTGATGAAAACGGTGAGCTGGTAGGCGGAATTGCTAAATTCCTTCAGGACAAGAAGGAAGAGGTTATCAAGGCTCTTGACCTACATAACGGCGACTTCGTTGGAGTGTGTTCAAACACTAAGACTAGCGGAGTTTTAAGAAACAAGCTTGGCTATGCTTCAGAAGGACACTTCGAGAAGGAGCAGTACAAGTTCTGCTGGATCGTAGATTTCCCTATGTATGAAATCGGGGAAGAGTCTGGTGAACTTGAATTCTGCCACAACCCATTCTCAATGCCACAAGGCGGAGTAGAGGCTCTAAAGACTATGGACCCTCTAGAGATAAATGCATACCAGTACGACCTAGTATGTAACGGCGTAGAGCTATCATCTGGCGCAGTTAGAAACCACGACCCTGAGATCATGGTAGAAGCATTCAAGATCGTAGGGCTTGGAGAAGAAGACGTTAAGTCAAAGTTCCCAGCAATGTACAACGCATTCTGCTATGGAGCACCACCTCATGCAGGTATAGCTCCTGGAGTTGACAGAATGGTAATGCTGCTGGCAGGAGAAGAATCCATTAGAGAAATCATTCCGTTCCCAATGAACAAGAACGCACAGGATATTATGATGGGTGCACCTGCAGAAGTTGAACAAAAGCAACTTGATGAAGTACACATTCAAATAGTAAAAGAAGACTAAAAGAAGGCGGGCATTTGCCCGCCTTAAATTACGTGTATGAAGTTTCCTCTCTCCCTTTCCATCTCAATTCTGTGGAAAGGAGTGTTTATTCCAGGAACGCCACCTGTATGGATGAAGACTATGTCTTCTCCTTTTTTAATTTCCCCGTTTTCTATCATCTCTAAGATTCCTGCAAAGCACTTTCCTGTGTAGCAAGGATCTAGGATGATGGCTTCCTTTTCAGCCATGTAGTACATTGCTTCTCTAACCTCTTTTACAGGGTTGTTGTATGCACCTCTATCGTACTTATCCGTCAGATTGAAGCCTGCTGCTTCAACGTCTAGGTTATAGTATTTTTTTACCCTTTCAAAGTAGTCTTTAGCGTAGCCTATCATATCGTCGTACTTAAGTATTCCTATTCCAAGAAGTCTAAGGTCTAGGCCTTCGTTTAGGATGCCAGTGTATAGTCCCATGTATGTTCCCATGGAGCCCACCGTGTCTATAACTAAAGGATTCTTTAGGCCCAGCTCCTTTGCCTGTTTATCTATCTCCATAGCGCACTCGTAGTAACCTAGAATTCCAAGTTCGTTGGATCCGCCCATAGGAATAAAGTAGACCTTTTCTCCTCTAGCCTCGTACATCTTGGCGATTTCATCAGCTACCATCTCCTCAGTTACCCCTTTCTCAGGCCTTTTAAGCCATACGTCTAGCCCCATCATGGAGTCTAAAAGAAGGTTAGCGGAGACCTCGCCAGGATAATCGTCTACGCAAACTATTGCCCCACGCATGCCGTACTTTCTTGCAACAGCAAGGGTAAGTCTTCCGTGGTTAGTCTGAGCGCCGCCTACGGTAAGAAGGAAGGTAGCACCTTTATCCTTTGCATCCTTTACGAAGTACTCCAGCTTTCTAAGCTTGTTTCCTCCCATAGCAAGAGGGGTTAAATCGTCCCTTTTCATGTAGAAGTTTACGCCTAAATCTTTAGATATATTTTCTAGCTTCTCTAACGGCGTTGGCAGATAGAGAAACTTTTCCTTTTCATGTCCTAATAGCATATTATCGCCTCCTGTAAATATTGTAACATATATGGTATACTTAAACTATGATGAAAGTTAAGAAGATATATTTTTCACCTACCGGAAACTGCAAGAAGATAATTTCAAGGTTCTGGGAAGGAGAGGAACTGAATATTCAAGATCCAGCTGCCAGAGAAAGGGACGTATTCATTGAAAAAGATGAAGTCCTTGTAATTAGCATGCCAATTTATGCATCAAGGCTGCCAAACAAGATCATGCCTTTTATCAGGGACAAGATAAAAGGAGAGGGAAAGGCTGTTTGCCTAGTTAGCTACGGAAACAGAAGCTACGGAGATGGCCTAGCTGAGCTAGTAGGCCTACTTAAGGATAATGGCTTAAAGGTGGTAGCAGCAGGTGCAATTCCTTCGCCTCATGCCTTTGCAGATATTGGAAAAGATATTGACATTGAAAGGATAGATGACTTTGTAAAGAATATTGACCTAGATAGGGAAATAGACGTGTCTGGAAGTTATCCGCCAGGGCCTTACTATAGACCTTTAAAGGAGGATGGAGAATTTGCCAATTTCCTAAAGGCAAAGCCTGTAAAAGGAGAGACTTGCACAGGCTGCGGACTATGTGAAAAGGTATGTCCGATGGCAGAAGATATATGCATAAAATGCCAGGCCTGCGTAGTAAATTGCCCGGTAAAAGCCATGCACTTTGAAGACCCGGATTTCTTATCTCATAAGGCCTATTTAGAAAAGAATTTTAATGACAAAAAGGACCCCGTTTTCTATTAGAAAATGGGGCTTTTCTATTTACTGAAAAGGCAGAAAGTAGTAAAATATACTAGTAAGACTATGTTCAAATTTCGGAGGCAAAATACATGGACATTTTTGAAATAATCAAGAAGGTAATACAGAAATTAAAATTGATTTCCTTCTATTTCAGAAGAATCATTTTCGTAAGGAATCACTTCAAGGCTTCCTTCTTCACAAAGGTTAGAGCAAACCTGGGCGGAGGCTTTCTAGCAGACCAGTGGATCCTGTACGATTTAAACGGAAAAAAGAAAAAGGAATACCTGTCAGAGTTCGACTGGTACAGGTCAAGATACATCAACGATCCTTTCGACTTCATGCTGAACAACAAGATCGTTGCAACAGAAGTTTTAAAGAAATATATCAGGGTTCCTGAAATATATATCGTAAACAGCAAGGGCATCATCTCAGACTTTGAAGGAAACCTTCTTTCAAACGAGGATGTTGTAAACTGCGTTAGAGAAAAGAAAAGCGCTTTCATAAAGCCTTATGGCAAGGGAAAAGGAAACGGCGTAAACCACTTCTCCTTTGACGGAAAGGACTTCTTTATCGACGATGAGATGGTTTCAGAAGATGCTCTTCTAAAGCATCTAAAGAAGAGAAAGGACTGGTACCTATCTGAGACAATAAAGCAGCACGAATATGCTAACAAGCTTTACGATAAGACGGTTAACACTATCAGGATGATCACCTACAGAAATCCTAGCACCAAGAAGCTGGAAGTGTTCTTCGCAGTTCAGAGAATCGGAACTGAAAAGACAATTCCTGTAGACAACGGTTCAAGAGGAGGACTGGTATGCAAGATTGACCTTGATACAGGAAGACTTTCCCACGGAAGATGTCTTCACGACAAGGTGGTATACGACGTTCATCCGGATTCTGGATATAGATTTGAGGATATGGTAATTCCTGACTGGGAAGAGATGAAAGCGGAAGTCC
The DNA here is from genome assembly GCA_024403135.1 of Clostridia bacterium. Taxonomy (GTDB): domain Bacteria; phylum Bacillota; class Clostridia; order Peptostreptococcales; family Anaerovoracaceae; genus JAKSSK01. Next base: position 22,907 of record JAKSSK010000011.1, on the reverse strand, counting down.
TTTCCCTGGCAGAAAAGTTCCCATACATGCACTTCATCGCATGGGATGTAATGAAGACGGATAATGGCGACAACTGTATCATCGAAGGAAACACTTCATCTGGAGTAAACATAATTCAACTTTGGGGCGGACAGAGAAACGGCAAGTTAGGCGATTTCTACAGAGCCCACGGAGTAATCAAGAAATAGACAAGGAGAGACAAATGGCTAACCTAGCAAGAAAATTTAAATCAATGGACATGCGTATCAAGGGTTTCTATGGCGCAAAGGCTCGTTGGTGGCTGAACACTGTTGCATACAACAGAAAGAACAGCAATAACTTTTCACAGGACGAAAAGGAATGGGCATACAAGCACGGTTTCCTTCCTGAAATCGTGGAAAGATATGGAATCACAAAGGACACATATAAGGACTACATTTCCATCTATGACTACGCCTTCCTATACCCAATAAACGATATCTTCAGAAAGTGGGTTAAGGACAGAGTAACTACAAGAAACGTTCTTAAGCCATATAAGGAGTACATGCCAAAGCAGTACTTCCACATGTACAAGAGAGACAGAGAGCTTATGATCATAAAGCTTTTAGACTGTCCAAAGGAATGCGATGATACCCTAGAAGGAATAGTTGAGCTAATCAAGAAGGAAAGGAAGGTAGCTCTAAGAAAGACTGTAGGACTAGGCAAGATTATCATCCAGTGGAAGGAAGATGAAAACTGCTTCCTATGGGATGGCAAGCAGGTTCTTGAATCAAAGCTTAAGACTAGATTAAAGAGCCACGGTATGGAAGAAATATATGTAATCACTGAAGTTATTGAAGCCGATGAAGATTTCGTAGCATCAGACAACACTGAATCATCCGTAGTTCTTAGACTGATGGTATACAACAAGTATGCAGATAATCCTAGAATCGGACAGGCATATCTAAGAGTTGATGACGGTGAAAACACCATCGTAATAGATGATATGGCTGAAAGAATCGGAGACAACATCAAGGAGTTCAACGACGGCAACGAAGAGCAGAGAGAAATAAACTCAGACGACGGCGTATACGAGAGAAACTTCATTGAAGACCAGGTTGTACTTCCAAAGGATGAAGATTTAGCTAGAACTTCAAGATGCAAGTACTATCCAATCAACCTTGACACAGGAAAGATTGGCGATGGACTTTGGATAAACAATGCAAATCACATAGCAAATATTGGACCATACAAGGCAAGCGTAATACCTGGATGGGGAGATATAAACAGGGTGGTTGAAGACCTTTGCAAGTTCATTCCTCAAATGGAAATCATGGGAATCGACGTAGCAATAACAAAGGACGGATTCGTTCTATTAGACTTTAACGACCAGCCTTACTATCCTCAGACAGTAGGCTTTAACCAGGAGATGACAGACTATCTGAAGATGAAGATAGAGCAAAAGTATGCTCAAGCTAAGGATAGATCATTCAGAAGAAAGAACCTTCTATCCAAGAGCAACACCTTCCTTTGGGTAAGACTTACTAAGCTTTTCTGCCCTCCTAACATGAGACCGCTAATATATAAGTGGTGGTATGTAACTGTCAAGGCAGACCTATTCAGCCATAACGGCATCAAGCTAAAGGACAAGATTTGGGCATACAAGAAGGGATTCCTTTCATACAGACTTCCTCAGTACGGAATTACTAAGGATAACTATCAGGAATTCATTTCAGACTATGACTATAGATATTTAAGACATATCAACAATAAGTACAGAGTATGGCTTGAAGACAAGATCACAGTTAAATATATCTGTTCAGATCACGGCCAGTACTTCCCTAAGTACTACTACCACGTTTCAGTAAGAAACGGTGAAAAGAGAATCATTCCTCTAATGGATTTACCAGATTACTGCACTAACAACCTTGAATCAATTTTTGAGCTTGTTAAGCACGAGGGACAGTTAGCTTGTAAGCCTCAAAGAGGTTCACAAGGCCAAGGCTTCTATAAGCTTTCATACCATGAAGGCAAGTACTATCTGAACCACGAGGAAGCAAATAGGGAAGACATCCTAGAAATTCTAGGCAACCCTGAATCACAGTACCTGATCACAGAGTACATCAAGCAGCATCCAGTTATCGACAACATCTACTCAGGAGCCGTTAACACTATGCGTATCATCACATTCATGAAGGACGGTAAGACTCAAGAAATCGGTAACGCATACATGAGATTCGGTTCAAAGAAGACAGGTGCAGTAGATAACATGGGAGCTGGCGGAATGTTCGTACAGGTAGACATGGAGACAGGCCGCTTCTATAACGGTAAGATTATCACTGAAAACGAGATACTTCCTTGCTCAAAGCACCCAGACACAGGAGCTTTAATCGAAGGCATCCTGCCTAACTGGGATATTATCAAGAAGGGTATCAAGGAACTAAACGACGATATGCCTCAGCTTGAATACTTAGGATTTGACGTAGCAATCACAGAAGACGGAATGAAATTACCAGAGATCAACCGTGCTCCTGGATATCCTAAGATTGAAACATTCCAAAGACCAACTATTGACTACTTGCTATACAAGAAGTCAGTTAAGATGAAAGACAGCAATATTAAGAAGACTAAATGGTAGAAACATGAGATTGAAGAATAGACTAGTTAAAAACCAATCACTTTTGGTAGTAGCAAAGGAAGAGGGCGTGTCATACAAAGAGGTACTAGCTAAGGCTCAGTACGTAAAGGAAAAATACGGTATCTCCTTCTATAACTTTGCCAAGAAAGGTTTCTTTACTGCTACAGAAGAAGAGATAAAGAAGCAGGCGGGCAGAATAGATTCCTTTAACATCAGGAGCTATCAAAAGTTAGCCGATGCTTTAGACGTAGACGTGGAAGATGCAAAGGCTAAGGCAAAGGAAGATTGCAAGAGACTTGGCATCAGCTTTAGAAAGTACTACTTCAACAGACTTTATCTTCTAAGCCAAGAAGAGCAACAGGAAAAGGTTGATCAGTGGGAAGAAGAGCATAACATGGTGGTTAAGGCTGCCATGGAAGAGACAGGATGGAGCGAAAAGGAAGTAGAAGACCACATGAAGAAGTGCGATGTTCTTTGGGGCATCGACACCCTTCACTACTACGCATTTAAGGCTTGGAGATACGACGATGAGAAGCTATCCACATACGTTACTCATCCTCTAAGCAAGAAGATTAGAAATATGTACAGCAACAAGGAAACCAAGTTCCTTTCAAACAAGGTTTCCTTCGATAAAAAGTTTAGCCAGTTCACCAGGAGAAAGTTCTGGGTTAACAGAGATACCAGCTTCGAGGAATTTGAAAGCTTCCTTGAAGGAGTAGATGAAGTCTTTGCTAAACCAATAGACTCCAGCATGAGTAGAGGCGCAATGAAGCTAAAGGTTACAGATGACCACAAGGCTATGTACGAAATGTTCATGGCAAAGGAAAAGCTTCTAGTAGAAGAGTGCGTAAAGCAGCACCACCTAATAAACGCTATCAACGATAGCTGCGTAAACACCATCAGGGTAATCAGCATACTTAAGGAGGATAAGTGCTACGTACCTTTCACCTTAATAAAGCTAGGAGTAGGTGGCATTGCAGATAACCTGGTTAGAGGAGGCTTTGCCTGCGCAATAGACCCTGAAACGGGCGTGATAATGGCTGACGGAGTAAACAACAAGGGTGAAGTGTTTGAAAAGCACCCAATCTCTGGAGTAAAGCTAAAGGGATATAAGATTCCAAACTGGGACATCCTGCTTGACACGGTGGACAAGGCTTTAAGAGTTTTACCTGGAGTAAACTATGTTGGCTGGGACGTTGCAATAACAGAGGATGGAGTAAAGATCATAGAAGGTAATACAACTCCAGACCTAGGGCTATGCCAGATAACCATGGCACCTGATGCAATAGGACTTATGCCAAAGTTTGAGCAATTTATTAAATAGGAGGAAGATATGGGTCTAAAGAACTTGTTTTCAAAGGAGAAGGTTACAGATGTAGCCAAGAACTCCACCATAAATATTATCAGTGAAAACCTAGGGGTTCCTTACCAAGAGGTAATGAACAAGGCTAAACACGCAAAGGAAAAGTACGGCATCAGCTACATGACCTTTGGAAAGAAGGGCTTCTTCAACGCTTCAGAAGAAGAGATGCAGGCATACAAGGAAAAGGCAGATAAGAAGGAAGAGGATAGATACCAGAAGATGGCCATTAAGCTTGAGATTCCTGTAGAAGAAGCAAAGGCCAAGGCGGATAGAGAAACTGCAAAGTACGGCGTATCCTTCCTTAAGTACTTCAACAACAGGCTGTATCTACTATCAGAAGCGGAAGCTGTTAAGATGGTAAACGGCTGGGAAGAAGAAAAGGAAGCATATATAAAGAGAGCGGTTCTGGAAAGCGGATGGACAGAAAAGCAGGTTAAGAGACACATGAAGAAGTGCGATCTTCTTTGGGGCATCGACCTAGATCACTACATGGCTTTCAAAGCCTGGGAAGTAGATGACGAAACCTTGTCACAGTACACATCCATAATGGTTAGCCGCGCCCTGATGAAGAAATATAATCACTCAGGAGCAAAGTATTTCTCCAACAAGGAACTGTTCGACGATATGTTCAGTGAATTTACAAAGAGAAAGTTCTGGGTAAACAAGGATACAAACTTTGAAGAGTTTGAAGAATTCCTAAAGGATACAGACGAAATCTTCGCAAAGCCAACAGACTCATGTCAGAGCCGTGGTGCAATGAAGATTAAAATTGATGAAAACACAGACCATAAAGCCCTTTATGATCAGCTTATGGTAACAGAAAAACTTATCGTAGAGCAGTGCGTAAAGCAACATCCTGAGCTAGATAAGTTTGACCCAGGCTGCGTAAACACAGTAAGAGCCGTAACAATCCTAAAGGACGACGTTTGTCACCTGGCATTTGCCCTGCTTAAGGTAGGTAACGGTGGTATAGCAGATAACCTGGTTAGAGGTGGCATGGCAGCAGCCATAGATACCAAGACAGGAATTATCATGGCAGACGGTGTAGACGTTAAGGGCAATAGATATGAGTGTCATCCAACCAGCGGACAGAAGTTCAAGGGATTTCAGATTCCAAACTGGGATGCACTTCTAGAAACGGTGGATAAGGCTATTAGAGTAGTTCCAGGCATGAACTATATAGGCTGGGATATAGCCATAACACCTGATGGAGTAACCATCATAGAGGGTAACACAATGGCAGGTCTAGGCCTTTGCCAGCTTACTCTTGCAAATGAGAAGAAGGGCGTAAAGCCATATTTCGACCCATTCATATAACGAGGCCACGCCTCGTTTTTTAAACAGAGAGGCACCTATGACTGAGTTTAAAGTACACTCACAATTTAATCCAATGGGCGACCAGCCTGAGGCAATAGATAAACTTGCTAGGGGCATCATGGAGGGCAAAAGGTCCCAGGTACTGATGGGAGTAACAGGCTCCGGCAAGACCTTCACCATGGCAAAGCTAATAGAGAAGGTAAAAAAGCCTACCCTTGTAATTTCCCACAACAAGACCTTGGCAGCCCAGCTTCACGGAGAGTTTAAGGAGTTCTTCCCGGACAACGCCGTAGAGTACTTCGTATCATACTACGACTACTACCAGCCAGAGGCCTACGTAGCGTCTACTGACACGTACATCGAAAAGGACTCACAGATAAACGATGAGATAGAGAAGCTAAGGCACTCTGCCACAGCAGCCCTTGCAGAAAGAAGAGACGTAATCATCGTAGCTTCCGTATCCTGCATATATGGACTAGGTAGCCCGGTGGACTATGAAAACCAGGTGCTATCCCTTAGACCAGGCATGGAAAAACCTAGAAACGAGATACTTAGAAAGCTTGTGGACATTCAGTACGCAAGAAACGACATGGCCTTTGAAAGGGGAACCTTCAGGGTGAGGGGAGACATCATAGATATCTATCCTGCCGGTAACGATTCAGCGGTTAGAGTTGAGCTTTTCGGAGACGAAGTGGAGTCAATCAAGGAGATAAATCCTCTTACTGGTGAGATCATCGCAAAGAGAAATCACATCTCCATATTTCCTGCATCCCACTACGTAACAAGCCCTGAAAAGATGGAAAAGGCTTTAAAGAGTATAGATAGGGAGCTGGAAGAAAGAATACAGTTTTTCAAGGATAGAGGAAAGCTACTAGAGGCTCAGAGAATAGAGCAGAGGACCAGATACGATTTAGAGATGCTTAGGGAGATAGGCATGTGTAAGGGCATAGAAAACTATTCAAGGCACCTTGGTGGCTATGAAGAGTACACAAGGCCATACACCCTAATAGACTACTTCCCAGAGGACTTTTTGATCATCATGGACGAGTCCCACGTAATGCTTCCTCAGCTTAGGGCAATGTATAGAGGGGACCAGTCAAGAAAGACAAGCTTGGTGGACTACGGCTTTAGACTTCCATCAGCACTGGACAATAGGCCTCTTAAGTTTGAGGAGTTTAACGACCTGGTAAACCAGATAGTCTACGTAAGCGCAACACCTGCCCAGTACGAAAGAGATGAAGCAGGCGGAATATCTGCAGAGCAGGTAATAAGACCTACTGGACTGCTTGATCCTGAAATATTCGTAAGGCCTACAGAAGGTCAGATAGATGATTTAATAGCAGAGATAAACAAGACTACCGAAAAGGGAGAAAAGGTACTTGTTACCACCCTTACTAAGAAGATGAGTGAAGATTTAACCAGCTACCTTGAAAAGGTAGGCATCAGGGTTAGATACCTTCATTCAGAGATAGATACACTAGAGAGAATGGAAATCCTTAGAGATTTAAGGATGGATAAGTTCGACGTTTTAGTGGGAATAAACCTTTTAAGAGAAGGACTAGACCTTCCTGAAGTATCGCTGGTTGCAATACTTGATGCAGATAAGGAAGGCTTCCTTAGAACTGAAACTTCTCTAATTCAGACCGTAGGCCGTGCAGCTAGAAATGCTAACGGCAGGGTAATCATGTACGCGGATAGCGTAAGCCACGCTATGCAGGTTGCCATAGACGAAACCAAGAGAAGAAGAGAGATTCAGAGTAAATTTAATGAGGAAAACGGCATTACTCCAAAGACCATAGAAAAGTCGGTTAGGGACGTTATTGAGGCTACTAAGGAAGATGACCTAGAGGATAAGAGACCTAACGAAATGACCAAGAAGGAACTTATGGAGTACGTTAAGATTCTTGAAGGAGAGATGGCTGAGGCTGCAAGGCTTCTTCAGTTTGAAAGGGCTAGCCAGCTGAGAGACCAAATCTTTGAATACAAGGCAAGATTATGAAGAAAGAAATCGTAGTAAAAGGAGCAAATGAGAATAACCTGCAGAACCTAACCGTTAGACTGCCAAGGGAAAAGTTTATCGTGTTTACTGGCTTATCCGGTTCAGGCAAGTCCTCGCTTGCTTTCGATACAATTTATGCAGAGGGACAGAGAAGGTACATGGAGTCTCTTTCATCCTACGCAAGGCAGTTCCTAGGACAGATGGAAAAGCCAAACGTGGAGTACATCGAAGGGCTGTCTCCAGCCATCTCCATCGACCAGAAGACCACCAACAGAAACCCTAGGTCAACTGTAGGTACGGTTACGGAGATACACGACTACCTGAGACTTCTATACGCTAGAATAGGTAAGCCTCACTGCCACATCTGCGGAAGACCAATATCCTCTCAGTCGGTGGACCAGATTGTAGATGCAATAATGGATCTAGGAGAAGGGGAAAAGGTAAGGATCCTTTCACCTGTAATCCGCGGCAAAAAGGGAACCCACGAGAAGGTAATAGAGAGAATAAAGAAGGAGGGCTTCACTAGGCTAATCGTTGACGGTGAGGAGAAGATCATCGGAGAGGATGAAATCAGCTTAGAAAAGACCTTCAAACATAACATAGATATTGTGGTGGATAGACTTGTCATAAAGCCTGGCATTCAGACAAGGGCGACAGAAGCTGTTGAACTTGCCCTTTCCCAGTCTGAAGGAGGCCTTGTAAAGGTAAACGATAAAACCTTTTCCACCAAGTTAGCCTGCCCAGAGCACGGGGTATCACTGGAAGAACTGGAACCTAGAATGTTCTCCTTTAACGCCCCATTTGGAGCTTGCCCTGACTGCAGTGGCATAGGAATCACTCAGAAGCTGGACCCATCCAAGCTTATAGACGAAAACATCAGCATCATGGAAGGAGCACTTCAGCCAATATTCGGTTCCATGGAGTACAGCGGAATATATAGGCAGAATATCGACGGGCTTATCAACTACCACAAGGTCGATCCTACAGTTCCACTAAAGGATATGCCAAAGGATTTCATAAAGGAACTTTACTGGGGAACTGGCGATAGAAAGCTAAAGTGGCAGTACGTATCAAGGGGCACAGGCTCAGTTACAGAGATAGATAAGCCTTTTGAAGGTGCGCTTAACAATATAGAGAGAAGGGTTAGGGAGACCACATCAGACTACTTCAGAACTAAGATGGAGCAGTACATGGTCACAAAGGTTTGCCCTAGCTGCGGCGGAGCTAGATTTAAACCAGAGATACTAGCCGTTACTGTAGGAGACTTAAATATAGCCCAGCTTTCAGATTTATCCATCAAGGAAGCTCTAGACTTCTTTGAAAACCTAAAGCTATCTGAGATGGACGAAAAGATCGGTCATCAGGTAATAAAGGAGATAAAGGCAAGGCTAAACTTCTTAGCAGACGTAGGTCTAGACTATCTAACAATGTCAAGATCTGCAGGAACCCTTTCGGGAGGAGAATCCCAGAGAATTAGGCTTGCTACTCAGATAGGTTCAAGCCTGGTAGGAGTTCTATACATCCTAGATGAACCTTCCATAGGTCTTCATCAAAAGGATAACGAGAAGCTACTAAAGACACTTAGAAACCTTACTGAAATTGGAAACACCCTGATCGTGGTGGAGCACGATGAGGATACCATGTATGCAGCTGACCACATAGTAGATATTGGTCCTGGAGCAGGAACCTTCGGAGGAAAGCTGGTAGCACAAGGCAGCGTGGAAGATATTAAGGCCTGTGAGGAGAGCATTACCGGCCAGTATCTAAGCGGCAAAAAGAAGATTGCCCTTCCAGAAAAGAGAAGAGAGGGTAATGGCAATAAGCTTACCATAAAGAATGCAAGGCAGAACAACCTAAAGGGAATTGATGTAGATATTCCGCTTGGAAAGCTGGTATGCGTAACGGGAGTATCCGGCTCAGGTAAATCGTCACTAATAAACGAGATACTGTATAAGGGCCTTACAGATAAAGAAGCAGGGGCTTTCGATGAAATCCTGGGAAGGGAGAATATCGACAAGGTAATAGATATAGATCAAAGCCCAATAGGAAAGACTCCTAGGTCAAATCCTGCAACCTACACGGGAATGTTCGACACCATAAGAGACCTGTTTGCATCAATGCCTGAAGCTAAGCTTAGAGGATACAAGAAGGGTAGATTCAGCTTCAACGTAAAGGGCGGAAGATGCGAAGCGTGTTCTGGAGATGGCATCATAAAGATAGAGATGCATTTCCTTCCTGACGTTTACGTTCCTTGCCAGGTTTGTAAGGGCAAGAGATATAACCGCGAGACCCTAGAGGTTAAGTATAGAGATAAGACAATCTACGATGTGCTAGATATGACCGTAGCTGAAGGAGCAGAGTTCTTTAAGAACATTCCTCAGATTTCAAAGTATCTAAAGACCCTATCAGATGTAGGTCTAGGATACATTAAGCTTGGCCAGCCTTCAACTCAGCTTTCAGGAGGAGAGGCACAGAGGGTTAAGCTTTCCACAGAGCTTGTAAAGAGAAGTACAGGAAAGACTTTGTACATCTTAGACGAGCCTACTACAGGCCTTCACTTTGCGGATGTAGATAAACTACTTTCCGTGCTGGATAGGCTGGTGGATCAAGGCAACACGGTGGTAGTAATAGAGCACAATTTAGATGTAATAAAGAGAGCAGATTACATCATAGATCTAGGTCCAGATGGAGGAGATAGAGGTGGCCAAGTTGTTGTAACTGGTACGCCTGAAGAGGTGGCAAAGCACCCTACTTCATATACTGGCCAATTCCTAAAGAAACTACTTTAGTAGAGAGGTGACAAGATGAAAAATCGTTTAAACCTAACTATGTTAACAGACTTCTACGAGTTAACAATGGCTAATGGTTACCTAGAGGCAGGGCTTGAAGATAACATCGCCTGCTTCGATATGTTTTACCGCAGAGTACCTGATGGCGGTGGTTACGCCATAATGGCAGGGGTAGAGCAGATGATAGACTATCTGAAGAACTTAAAGTTCGACGATGAGGACATTGAGTTTTTAAGAAGCAAGAACATGTTCTGCGATAAGTTCCTAGACTATCTTAGAAACTTTGAATTTAAGTGCGACGTTTGGGCAGTTCCTGAAGGAACACCAATCTTCCCTCATGAGCCAATAGTTACAGTGCTTGGCCCAGTAATTCAAGCACAGTTCGTAGAGACCATGATACTTCTAACCATAAACCACCAGAGCTTAATCGCCACAAAGGCTAACAGAATAGTTAGGGCTGCAAAGGGCGCTAGCGTAATGGAATTTGGTACTAGAAGAGCACACGGAACTGAGGCTGCAATCATGGGAGCAAGAGCAGCATACATCGGCGGCTGCGCAGGTACAGCCTGCGCAATAGCAGATAGAGACTACGGCATCAGCGCACTAGGAACCATGGCTCACAGCTGGGTTCAGATGTTCCCATCGGAGTATGAAGCATTTAAGAAATATGCTCAGATTTATCCAGATAACTGCGTGCTTTTAGTTGACACATACAACGTGCTTAAGTCGGGAGTCCCTGCAGCAATTAAGGTGTTCAAGGAAATGAAGCCAAAGTCAATGGGTATACGCCTTGACTCTGGAGACATCACCTACCTTACTAAGAAGGCAAGAGCAATGCTGGATGAAGCAGGGCTACAGGACTGCAAGATAGTAGTTTCAAATTCTCTAGACGAGTACATCATCAGGGACGTAATCCTTGAAGGTGCAAAGATAGACTCCTTTGGCGTAGGCGAAAGACTGATTACAGCAAAGTCAGAGCCTGTATTCGGCGGCGTATATAAGCTAGCTGCCCTTGAGGTAGATGGTAAGCTTACTCCAAAGATTAAGATTTCAGAAAACATTGAGAAGATTACAAATCCTGGCTTCAAGAAGGTGTTTAGGCTATTCGACAAGGACTCAGGAAGAGCTTTAGCCGACGTACTTACCATGGCAGACGAAGAGATACCTATCATGGATAACTACGAAATCTTCGATCCAAACGCAGTTTGGAAAAAGTCAAGGCTTTCCAACTACAGAGTTCACCAGCTTCAAGTTCAGATCTTCGATAAGGGTAAACTAGTCTACGAAAGCCCTTCTATCGAAGAGATCAAGGAGTACTGCAAGCAGCAGGTTGACACTCTTTGGGAGGAAACACTTAGATTTGAAAATCCACAAACATACTACGTGGATCTTTCAAGGAAGCTTTGGAATATGAAACAAGAGCTTCTAGAAGAACATTCAAGGGGATAATTAGATGAGAAAAATACTAAGTTACTTAGGTGATCACAAGGCTCAGGTTTTAATAATCCTAGTGCTACTGATCGTTCAGGTATACTGTGACCTTGCACTGCCACAGTACACCAGCGACATAGTGGACGTAGGCATTCAGCAGGGCGGAATTGAAAGCTGCGTTCCTGAATACATTAGCCAGGAGACCTTGGATAACCTAGGAATATTTATTAATGATGAAGACTACGACACTGTAAAGAATCAGTATGAACTGGACGGGGGTAAATACGTTCTAAAGGGAAAGGAAGATTTATCCCAGATTCTTGCAAAGCCAATGTTCTACCTGTACATGTTAAATCAGCAGGATCAGGTGAGCATAGAGCAGCTAAAGCTGATTCCAAAGGAAGTAATGCTATCTAAGATAGATGAGTTTATGGATTCTGCAGCTAGCGAAATGACAGTATCGGATAGTCTAATGGAGCAGGCTGCAGTACAAGGCGTTAGAGCCGAGTACGAAAGGCTTGGAATTGATCAAAACAAGGTGCAGATGGCTTACCTATGGCACGAAGGCCTTATCATGATACTTCTTACACTGGTCATGATTCTAGCAGCCATAGCTGTAGGCTACTTTGCCAGCAAGGTGGGAGCTGAAATTGGTAGGGATACCAGAAAGAAGGTATTCACCAAGGTCCTTTCCTTTAGCCATAAGGAGATGGAAAAGTTTGGCGCAGCATCTCTAATCACCAGAAACACCAACGATATTCAGCAGGTGCAGATGGTAATAGTTGTACTGCTTAGAATAGTTATGATGGCCCCAATCATGGGCATAGGTGCCTGCGTAAAGGTAGCCTCAACCCACACAGGAATGGGCTGGATCGTAGGCTGCGCAGTAGGCATAATCTTCATACTTGTAGCAACCCTTATGGTAATTGCTATGCCTAAGTTTAAGATCATGCAAAGCTTAATAGACAAGGTTAACCTGGTATCCAGAGAGATAATAACAGGTATTCCTGTAATAAGGGCCTTCTCTAGAGAAAGACATGAAGAGGATAGATTTGACGACGCTTCAAGAGACCTTATGAAGACTCAAATCTTCACCCATAGAACCATGGCATTCATGATGCCTTCCATGATGGTTATCATGAACGTAATAGCTATTGGCATAGTATGGTTTGGAGCAAAGGGAATAGATGCAGGAAATCTTCAAGTTGGAGATATGATGGCATTTATCACATATACAATGCAGGTTGTAATATCCTTTATGATGCTTACAGTTGCAGCAATCATGGTTCCTCGTGCTGGAGTTGCAGCAGAGAGAATCAGCGACGTGCTTTCAACTGAGGTTACAATCCTTGATCCAGAAAAACCTAAAAAAATTGAAGATGTTAAGGGCAAGGTTGAGTTTAAGGATGTTCACTTTAGACACGACGATGCAGTGGACGATGCAATAGATGGAGTATCCTTCGTGGCTGAGCCAGGAAAGACTACAGCTATCATCGGATCAACTGGTAGCGGAAAGAGTACATTAATCAACCTAATTCCTAGATTCTTCGATGTAACATCTGGAGCAATCGAAATTGACGGCATAGACATAAGGGAAATGACCCAGGAAGACCTAAGAAGTCTAATAGGCTACGTTCCTCAAAAGGGAATCCTTTTCTCAGGAGACATCGCATCAAACATCAAGTTTGCATCTAGCGATATATCCGATGAAGAAATGGAAAAGGCAGCTAAGATTGCCCAGGCCATGGAATTCATCGATGAAAAGGAAGAAAGGTTTGCGTCTCCAATAGCTCAAGGCGGAACAAACGTATCTGGCGGTCAAAAGCAGAGGCTTTCAATAGCTAGAGCAATAGCAAAGAATCCAAAGATATATATCTTCGACGATAGCTTCTCAGCCCTAGACTATAAAACCGATGCGGCTTTAAGAAAGATGCTGTTTGAGGAAACTGGAGATTCAACTGTATTAATCGTTGCTCAAAGAATTGCAACAATTTTAAGTGCAGATAAGATAATAGTCTTAGAGGATGGCAAGATCGTAGGTGAAGGAACTCACGGTAAACTTCTAAAGACTTGTGAAACATATAGGGAAATCGCAGAGAGCCAACTAAGCGAGGAAGAACTTGCAATGGGAGGTGATGTCTGTGAATAGAAAAGAAAAGAAGGCTTTGCAGGCTGAGGAAGCAAGACGCGCCAACGAACTTCGTCGTCAGAGAATGATGAAGGCGGGTAAGCGTGGTAACGGCAGAAATCCTGGCATGCCTGCAGATAAGGCAAAGGACTTTAAGGGCACAGTAGTTAAACTTCTAAAGTTCATGGGTCCACACAATCCAGGCATCGTGATGGTATGCATCTTTGCTGTAATAAGTACGGTGTTTAACATCATAGGACCTAAGGTGATGGGAAGAGCAACTACCACACTGTTTGATGGTCTAATGGCTAAGATTCAGGGTACAGGTTCAATAGACTTTACTGCCATTGGCCACGTGCTTTTATTCACCCTAGCACTTTATGTAATAAGTGCATTTTGCCAGTGGGTACAGGGCTGGTCCATGTCAAGCATCTCCCAGAAGGTTGCTTTTGAAATGAGGCAGGCTATCTCAAAGAAGATACATAGACTACCTCTGAAATACTTTGAAAGCAGGACTACAGGCGAGGTACTTTCAAGGATTACCAACGACGTAGATACCCTAGCTATGTCACTTAACCAGACCATAACTCAGGCAATAACATCGGTTGCAACACTAATAGGTGTAACGGTCATGATGCTTTCCATAAGCCCAATCATGACTTTAATCACAGTAGTAATATTACCGCTATCCCTTCTATTCATGGGACTAGTAATATCCAAGTCTCAAAAGTACTTCATCACCCAGCAATCTACACTGGGCGATGTAAACGGACAGGTTGAAGAGGCATTTGGCGGTCAAAACGTAATAAAGGCTTTCAACAGGGAAGGCAAGGTAATTGAGGACTTTGATGAAGCCAACGACAGGCTTTTCAACTCCGCATTTAAGTCCCAGTTCCTATCAGGTCTAATGATGCCTATCATGAACTTCGTAGGAAATCTAGGATACGTTGCTGTTGCAATATCTGGTGCAATCTTTGCAATAAACGGCAAGATTACAGTAGGAGATATTCAGGCCTTTATTCAGTACGTAAAGAACTTTACTCAGCCTATCCAGCAGATGGCTCAAATATCTAACCAGCTTCAGTCAATGGTTGCTGCAGCTGAAAGAGTATTTGAATTCATCGAGGAAGAGGAGGAAGTCCAAAAGGTACCTAACCCATCTTCAATTGAGGACATAAAGGGTAAGGTGGACTTTAACCACGTTAAGTTCGGATACACAGATGACAAGATCGTAATCAAGGATTGGTCACTAAATGTTAAGCCTGGCCAGACTGTAGCCATCGTTGGACCTACAGGCGCAGGCAAGACCACCATGGTTAAGCTGTTAATGCGTTTCTACGACCTTAACAGCGGTAACATCCTAGTAGACGATAAGGACATCACGTCCTTTAACAGAATAGAGCTAAGGCATTGCTTTGGTATGGTACTTCAGGACACTTGGCTATTCAAGGGAACCATCATGGAGAACATCCGCTACGGTAAGCTTGATGCCACAGATGAAGAGGTAATTGAGGCTGCAAAGAGCGCTCACGCAGACAAGTTCATCAGAACTCTTCCTGGTGGCTACAGTATGGTCTTAAACGAAGAAGCGGACAACGTTTCTCAGGGCCAAAAGCAGCTAATAACCATAGCTAGAGCAATACTAGCGGATAATCCAATTCTAATCTTGGATGAAGCTACAAGCTCTGTAGATACTAGAACCGAGCATCTGATCCAAAAGGCTATGGATAACCTGATGGCTGGAAGAACCAGCTTTGTAATTGCTCACAGGCTATCCACCATAAAGGATGCAGACGTTATAGTAGTAATGCAGGAAGGCGACATCGTAGAGCAGGGAACACATAAAGAGCTGCTTGAAAAGAACGGTGTTTACGCTGGACTATACAACTCCCAGTTTGAAGAAATGGAATAACATGAAGAGGACAGTTTACTTAAACGGCAAGATATTTACATCACAACTAAATACAGCTTTTGTAAACGCCATTGTAGTTGAAGAAGATAAAATCTTATGGGCAGGCGACATAGATGCTTGCCCATTTTTAGAAGGTTCTAGTGTGGTGGACCTGGAAGGACGCGTTGTAATTCCAGGAATATGTGATGCCCACATGCACCCAATAATGCTCTCTGAGTACGCTAGGCAGATAGCCTGTCTACCTCCAAAGGTAAACTCCATAGAGGAGCTGGTTTCTGAAATATCTAAAGTGGCTGATGAAAAAGAGTGGATTCAGGGCTGGGGATACGACGAGGGCAAGCTTGCTGAAAAGAGGTCCCCAAACAGGTATGACCTGGACAGGGGATGCAAGCATAGACCAGTTTCAATAATCCGAAGCTGCGAGCACATAAGATGTGTAAACAGCAAGGCTCTTGAGATGGCAGGTATTGACGAAAATACCCTAGATCCAGAAGGCGGAGAAATTGAAAGAGATGAAAGAGGAATTCCAACAGGGGTTCTAAAGGAAAGCGCGAGGAATCTAGTTAACCCATTTATGCCAAAGAAGGATGATGAAGAAATTCTAGAGGACCTTTTAAACCTAGGAAGGCTCTTTAATTCTCAGGGCATCGTTGCAGTGGCAGACATGGGTAACTTTAGAGACGGAGATACGAAAGAGCTCTATGAGAAGGCTATGGAAAAGGGCTTTAAGCAGCAGGTATCCCTTTTATACATGTGGGACTTTTTCAAGGATAAAGAGGACTTTCATCCTACCGGTGGAAGGGTACACTTTGGAGGCCTAAAGCTAATTGGCGATGGCAGCATATCTGGCACAACGGCCTGGGTATATGAGCCGTATCTTGGAACGGATAATACAGGAATAAAGGTCTACTCAGATGAAGATATGGAAAAGGCCATCAAAAAGGCCAAGGAGCTAGGCTGCCCAATATCTGTTCACGCTATGGGCACAAGAGCCATAGATAGGGCGCTAAATCGCTTTAAAGATGAAGACGTACCTCTTAGACTGGAGCACGTTACAGAGCCTACTAAAGAGGCCATAGACCTAGCAAAGAAGATGGGCGTATCCATTGCAACTCAGCCAATATTCATGTACTCTGAGATAGAGACGTACGTTAAGAACTTTGGCTACGACAGGATTAAAAGAGCATACCCTTTAAAGACCTTGGTGGATGAAGGGCTAAAGGTTTGTATCAGCACTGATGCTCCGGCAACATCGTGGGCCGACCCGTCAAACCCATTTGTGAACATCGCCGCAGCTGTAACTAGAACAGCCTACGATGGAACGGACCTAGGTAAGGACCAGGCCATAGACGTTAAGACTGCGGTACGGCTATATACCATTGAAGGAGCCAAGGTTATGGGCCTAGAAGGTATTGGAATGATCAAGGAAGGCTACCTAGCCGACTTTGTAGTACTGGATAGAGACATTTTCAATATACCGAAGGAAGAAATTAAAGACACTAAAGTACTGGAAACATATATAGAAGGAGAAAAGGTATGTATAAACTATGGAATGAACTAGAAGAATTGAAGACTAAGAAATGGGTAAGTCTTTCACACCTAATGGATAACGATAGCCCTTACTGGGGAGGCATTCCTGAAGGTGCTGTAAAGCTGGGAGAAACATTGGTTGACTGGGATAACCCTTACGTTGAATGTGAGATTCAGTCCTTCAAATTCCCTGGACAGTTTGGAACACACATAGACTTTCCTGCTCACTTCATCAAGGGAGCAAACTATTCAGAAACTTTCACAGAAAAGGATGCAGTGCTTCCTCTATGCGTAGTAGATATTACGGCTAAGGTTAAGGAAGACTGCCACTACTGCGTCAAGGTTGAAGACATTAAAGCCTATGAGGAAAAGTATGGCGTAATTCCAAAGGGAGCTTTTGTTGCTCTAAGAACTGACTGGTCAAAGAATTGGCCAGATATGGACAAGATGTCAGGAACTGGTGAGGACGGAAGCGAGAACTTCCCAGGCTGGTCACTTGAAGCAATAAAGTACATCTATGAGGAAAGAGAAGCTGCAGCAAACGGCCATGAAACACTGGATACAGACGGCTCAGCTGAGTGCGAAAGATGGGGAGATTTAGCCTGCGAAAGATACGTGCTAGACCACGGCAAGTTCCAGGTAGAAGCCCTTACTAATCTAGACAAAGTGCCTAACGCAGGAGCAGTAATTGTGCTTGCATGGGCAAACTTCAAGGGAGCCAATGGCCTACCTTGCAGAGCATGGGCAATATGTGAATAATATATTTGGGGACCTAAGGGTTCCCATTTTGTTTTATCAAGGTATTAAAATGTATTACCAAGGTATTGCACTGTTTGGTGAAAAAACACACAGAAGGTATAATTGACAGTGTAACAAGGACATGATAGAATACAACCAACATAATTAGTATTATTAAATAATGTTGGTTGTAGGGAGAATATCATGTCGGTATTGGAAGAAGTATTAATAGAAGAGTACTTGAGATTAAAAAGGATACAGTCTGCTGTAGAAAAAGAACTTGAAGTATTGCCAAAGGGGTCTCTTCAGGTGAAAACAATACATGGGGTAAAGTGCACATATCTTGCTTATAGAGAGGGTGACAAAGTTAAGAGCAAATATGTGAATGAGAAGGATGTAGGTAAAGTGGCAGATCTAATTGAAAAGAGAAGAAGCGATACTGAAAGTCTTAAAGACATTAAACGCAGTATCAAGCAAATCGAAAAGGCTCTTGGAAAGGGGAAACTAATTGAGCTTACAGCAGGGGGCGTTTCTGAGGTTCATTAAGCTACTTAGCGATAATGATCTACTTGAACACGTGATACTAATAGGTTCATGGGCAGAATTTATTTATAAAGAAGCGGGTATTCTTCCAGGCTTTGAGGGCAACATTAAAACATTAGATATAGACTTTCTTCTGAAAAACTTACGAAAGCCAACACCAGCTATTAATCTAGAAACGTTGGCTCGTGAAGAGGGATATTTAGTCGAGAACGATATTCTAGATGGAGCAACTAGAATAATGGATAAGCAAGGCCTTGAAATTGAGTTTCTAATCAACAAGAAAGGCGCAGGCCTCGAAGAGACACTGAGGGGCAATATGGGAGTTACTGCGCAGGCTTTAAGACATCTAAATATTTTAAAATCGAACACCATTGAAGTGAAGTATCTCTCATTCAAGATATCTGTTCCGATACCAGAGGCATATACCATTCACAAGATGGTAATTAATGATGAACGAGGTATCAAGAGAGATAAAGATGCAAAAGCAATTCAGTCAATTTGGCCTTTCATAGATAAGGAAGCTGTGCAAGAGATATATATCAAAACTAAATAAAACGCAAATGTTATAGGTGCTCTATGTTAAACATAGGCCCTTTTTTCTTGCTAAAAGAAACCATTTAATATATAATATTTGCATAATTTGAATTTTATGGAGGAATAAAAAATGGGCATTAAAGTCGCTAAGTTTGGAGGCTCATCAGTAGCAGATGTAATCCAACTTCAGAAGATGAAAGAAATAATATATAGCGACCCGGAGCGCAGATACGTTGTAGTTTCAGCACCAGGTAAGAGATTCGAAGGCGATCAGAAGATAACCGACCTTCTGTATCTTTGCAAGACCCACATGGAAAACAATCTGCCATATGACCAGGTATTCCAAGTTGTAGTAGATAGATACGTAGCCGTACAATTTAATTTAGGCGTACAGGTTGACCTAAAGAAAGAGTTTGAAGACATTAAGGAACACCTAAAGAACGATGCGTCAGAGGACTACATCGCATCTCGTGGTGAATACCTAAATGCAATTCTAATCGCAGCTTTCCTAGGTTTCGACTTTGTAGATACAGAAAAACTAATTAAGTTCGATAAAAACGGCAAGCTCCTACTTGAGGAAACAGACAAGGCAATCAAGGATGAACTGGACAAGCACGAAAAGGCTGTACTTCCAGGTTTCTACGGTTCAATGCCTGATGGAAACATCAAGACTTTCTCAAGAGGCGGATCAGACATTACTGGCTCACTGGTTGCAAGGGCAGTAGGCGCAGACGTATACGAAAACTGGACAGATGTTTCAGGCTTCCTAATGGCTGACCCTAGAATCGTTAAAAAACCAAAGCAGATAGAGAGCATTTCATACAAAGAACTTAGAGAACTATCATATATGGGAGCAAGCGTACTTCACGAGGATGCAATTTATCCTGCAAGAAGTGCTAACATTCCTATCAACATCAGGAACACAAACAGGCCTGAGGACAAGGGCACAATGATCACAGCAACTGAACAGCCTGGCGGAAAGCAGGTAATTGCAGGCATTGCTGGTTCAAAGGACTTTACAGTTATTGCCCTTTACAAGAACATGATGAGTTCAGAAAGAGGCTTTGTAAGAAGAATCCTTGGCATCTTAGATGACTACAATATCAACTTTGAGCACTTGCCAAGTGGCATAGATACAGTATCCGTAGTAATGGACAACAAGAGCATCGGCGGAAGACTTGACGACGTAGTTGAAGAATTTAAGTCAAGACTAAAACCAGATAGCCTAGATGTTTATGAGAACATGGCTCTAATCGCTACAGTAGGATACAACATGTCCAACAAGGTAGGTACATCAGCTAAGCTGTTTACAGCACTGGGAAATGCTGGAGTAAACATCCGTATGATAGACCAGGGTTCAAGCGAAATGAACATTATCGTCGGGGTAGAAAACAAGGACTTCGAGACAGCAATCAGAGCTATCTACGATGCCTTTGTAGTGGAGGATTAATATGAGTAAGGCAAACATGCAAAAGATCAGCAAGAAGAAGAGAAAGAGCTTTGCCAAGGACCTTTTAGTAGTCATGGGCACAGAACTTGCTGCAGGACTGGCTCTAATCACTTTAATAGATAGAGTTGGAGAAAAGATGAAGAAGGACGAGTAATATGGGAGAGCAATTTCATTTACTAATCAAGGAAGGAGATATAGCTCCTTACGTACTGCTTCCAGGAGATCCAAAGAGGGTTGAACTTGTAGCCAGCTTTTGGGATGAGGCTCACAAGGTAGCAGAAAACAGAGAATATGTAACATACACAGGCACATACAAGGGAATGCCAATTTCATGTACAAGCACAGGAATTGGATGCCCATCCACATCCATTGCCATGGAAGAACTGGCTAGATGCGGAGCCCACACATTCTTAAGGATAGGCACATGCGGAACATTCCAGGATCACATCAAGAACGGGGATATGGCAATATTTGATGCTGCTCTTAGACTTGATGGGGCAAGTGCAAGATATGTAACGCCTGAATTTCCAGCTGTTGCAAACTATGAGGTAGTAGATGCATGTGTAAAGGCTTGTAAGAACCTTAATATGACATACCACGTAGGCACCACTAGAACTACGGACACATTCTACGCAGGCCACGCTAGACCAGGCTCATCATTTAACGACTACTTCCAGTCAGAATGGGAAAACCAATTCCTAGACATGAAGAGAATGGGACTAGTTGCAGCTGAAATGGAAGCCAGCATCGTTTTAACCCTTGCAAAGCTTTGGGGACTAAGAGCAGGCGGCATGGCTGTCGTATTAGATAACGTCTGCAAGTGTGCAGGAGATGACGGCAACTTCAAGCCAGATGAAGCACTTGAAAATCCACCTGATTTCACAAGGAATCTATCCCTTGCAGGATGTGAAGCACTGTATGAGATGTGGAAAAAGGACAACGAATAAAAAGAAGTATATAAACTTGTTTGTACAACTTGTACAAACAAGTTTTTTGTTATATAATAAATTCAAAGGAGGGGATGAGAATGATTGAAGTAAATAGTAAATACAAAATAAAAGAGGATATAGAGTTTATAAAAGAAAGCGAGAGAATAAACAATCTTGAACTTTCAAAGCTGTCGAATATATCAAGAGTTACAATTGATGAGATTAAGAAAACTGGAAAAACGACAGATGCGGTTTTAGAAAAATTCTACTCGTTTATCTATAAAAGCAACTATAGGATCAACTCTGTAAAAGAAGAGTTGATGAAAGAAAGACATCATCTAGTATTGTTTCACGGTTCAAAATACGGATTGGAAAAGGTCTCCATTGATCAGTCTCGTGACAACTGTGACTTCGGTAAAGGTTTTTATTTAGGTGAGTCATATGCTCAAGCTTTAGCGTTTGTTGCTGAGAATGAAAAATCATCAGTGTATTCTTTTGCGTACAACCTAGAAGGACTCAATGTACTGGAATTTGACTGTTCTGTAGATTGGATGCTTGCTATTTGTCACTATCGTGGAACCCTTGGAAAGTATTCAAATAGCAAAGCAATACAAGAACTCATAGCGAAAGTCGAAGCGGCCGATATTGTCGTGGCGCCTATAGCTGATAATAGGATGTTCTATATCATGGCTCAATTTACAGAGGAAGAAATTAATGCTGATGTTGCGCTTCATTCTCTTTCGACATCGAAACTCGGGAAGCAATATATCATAAAATCAGAAAAAGCATTGGAAAGGCTAAATCCTATTGAGAAATATTACATATGTAGCCAAGAACGTGAAGAATGTAAAAAGCATCTAATTGAAAGAAGCTATGAGATTGACACAAAACTTAAGCTCGCTAAAAGAGAGTTTAGAAACGGATTGTATATAGAGGAAATACTAAAATGAGAGAATTCGACCACAATGGATTATTGCTTGCCGAATATCAGGGTAAGTTATTTGAAAAATCATATACGCTTGAATGCTCCACACCAATTTTTATCAGACGGTTTCTACATTCGAAATTGTTAACTAAATTGGACACTAATAACGCGGCTAATACATCGCTTGATGTGGATGAAGGAATAAGAGATATAAACGATCAGTTTGGAACTAGCAAATATGGTGTCGAGAGATATTCAAAAGAAGCACTGTTTTGGATGGGATATATGTATAGGTATATCGCATATACAAGAGAGGAAACGACCAGGTTCGTAATGAGCATTTTCAGTCACAGACAAATGAACGAGGCCTATTATGTTTTCCATACACAGGATCCGGAATGGTGTACACAAAATCTTCTAGAAATGAATGGCCTTTCAAAATACATCTTCGACAAGGATTTGCGTTTAAAAGAAATCATTCAAGATTATTATGAGGGCTAGAATGAATAAACTAAGAAAAGAGGGACTCTGTTTGAGTCCCTCTTAGTGTTTATGTATTTAACTATTATACTAAACCTTGAGCCATCATAGCTTCTGCAACCTTTAAGAATCCAGCAATGTTTGCACCCTTAACTAGGTCATACTTGCCATAGTATTCTTGTGAAGCTTCTGCACAAGCCTTATGAATGTTAACCATGATAGTGTGAAGTTGATCAAGAACTT
>JAKSSK010000010.1 GCA_024403135.1 Clostridia bacterium | reverse complement strand
GTCTTCTGTCCATACCTTCGTTACGGAACATCTTACCCATTTCATATACTCTATCTAAACCACCAACGATACATCTCTTTAAGAATAGCTCGTTGGAGATTCTAAGCTTCATGTCTATGTCTAGAGTGTTGTGGTGAGTGTTAAATGGTCTAGCATTTGCGCCACCAGCAATTGTAGTTAAGATTGGAGTATCTACTTCTAGGTATCCGAAATCTTCCTCTAGAACTCTTCTGAATTCCTTGATGCATTCAGCTCTCTTTAAGAAAGTGTCCTTAACTTCAGGATTGATGATAAGGTCAACGTATCTCTGTCTGTATCTTTGGTCTTGGTCCTTAAGTCCCTGCCACTTGTTTGGAAGAACTTGAATGGACTTTGAAAGAAGTACAAGCTTTTCAACCTGGATAGTGATCTCACCACGTTGAGTCTTAAATACAGTACCTTCGATACCTAGGATATCTCCGATATCGTATGTCTTGAACCACTTGTATTCATCTTCACCAAGTACGTCTCTTTTAACGTGACATTGAATTCTTCCCTGCTTGTCTTGGATATCGCAGAAAGCAGCCTTACCCATGATACGGCAAGCCATCATTCTACCAGCGATTGAAACCTGCTGTCCATCCATTGCATCGAAGTTTTCCTTGATGTCCATGCTGTGAGCTGTTACATCCCAAGTCTCATGAAGGAATGGGTTTCTTCCAGCTTCCTGCAAGGTACTTAACTTATCTCTTCTAATTTGTCTTTGTTCAGAAATCTTTTCTTCGGTCATTTCCTCTTCAATTTGAGGTGCGTTTACTTGATCTGCCATTTTATTCTCCCTTATCTTTGAATATCTATAATCTTATATGTTGCAGTCTTTTCCTTTAATTGGATCTCAACAGTGTCGCCCTTCTTGTGGCCCATTAAACCTCTGCCAACAGGGCTTTCGTTTGAAAGTTTACCAGCAAAAGGATTTGATTCAGCCGAACCTACGATTGAGAATTCCTTCTTTTCCTTCTTGCCGTCTTTGTTAACAAATTCAACTGTTATCTTTGCTCCAACGTCAACCTTGTTTTTATCTGTATTCGCATCTACTACCTTAGCAACCTTCATCATCTCCTCAAGCTTTGAGATTCTTTCCTCAAGTTCAGCCTGAGCATCCTTTGCTGCATCGTATTCAGCATTTTCAGATAGGTCGCCGTATGATCTAGCTTCTTTTAAAGCTTCAGCGATTTCTTTTCTCTTTACTGTAGTCGCAAGATTGTACTCCTCGACTAGCGCGTCATAACCTTCCTGGGTTAAAATTATTTCTTCCATCTATATTCTCCTTTCGACCAACGCCGTGCTTAATATTATATCTCTCTTAGCAAGTTTTTTCAAGGTATTAAACATAAACAACTTCAACGTTTCTGCAGTTTGTAATGTATACCATTGTTGCATAGCAAACTTCAAATTCAACTATGTCGCCTACCTTAAAATCTCTCTTAGCTTCAGTTACGTCCAGGATAGTGTGGTCGCTGGAAGCTCCAAGGATTTCTACACCCTCATCCATAGGGATTAGTTCATCAGGGAAAGCGTAGTCAACCTTACCCATTCCAAGAAGAACTTTCTTTCTCATTCCTCTGTCCTCGTATTCAGGCTTGTGGCCAAAAGCATCGAATGCAATTTCGCCCTGTGGGTATGAAGGCTTAGTCTTAGCTTCAATTACCTCTGCCTTTAATCTGAAGATATCGTGGTAAAGACCAGTAGTCTCAGGAAGAAGGTTGTATAAAACGATGTAGTCGTGAGCAAGCAGAATACCTTCACCGATTCTTAAGTGATTGATTCTTTCAGGCATATCGCCGCTGTATAGCCTCATAAGGCTTGAAGTTGCACCGCCAGAAACGATGTCTAGCTTTCTTCCAAGAGCCTCTTCAACCCTTTCAGATAAAGCTACAAGCTCATCCAATTTCTTCTTAGTTGGACTGATTGAACCATAGCATCCAAGATTTGTACCAATACCTACAAGATAGATGTTTTCCATAGCTTCGATCTCCTTGCAAGCCTCTATCATCTCATCCTTATCCCAGAAGCCTTCTCTCAGGTCTCCCATATCTGCCATAAGAATGATCTTGTGAACCTTGCCCTGCTTCTTAGCCTCTTTATCTGTTAGACGGATTACTTCCATCTCGCTTTGAAGTGACATATCACATATTCTTACCAGGTCCTCAACTTCACTAAGCATAGGAACTCTAAGAAGTGCTAGAGGTTTATCTATTCCTGCCTTCTTTACATCTTCAAGCTGCTCTAGTCTTGATGATGCCAGTGTTGCAACGCCTTCTTCAGCCATTGCTCTTGCTACTTCAACATCTCCTGTTGCTCCCTTGATTACGCCTGAAACCATGATTCCATGTTCCTTGCAAAGGTCCACTACAGTCTTAGTGTTGTGTCTTAGATGTGCTAAGTTGATCTCAACTCTTGGATATCTGCCGCTCATTTTCCTTCTCCTTTAAAATCTATTTTCCTTTTCAAATCTCTTTATTTTGCTTGATGTAGTCTTGATGAAAGGCGTCTCCTTTATGACTACCCTCTTGACCATCTTAAAGTTTGGAAGAAGCTGGTTGATCTGGTTTATGTTAAACCATATTAGCTCGTTTACATCTTCAGCCGTGTAGTCCTTTCCAAGTTCTTCCTTTACTTCATCCTCGTTGATTCTGATGGTAGCAACGATAGCCATGTCCCTGCTTTCCTCGTCGCCCCATACCATGCATTCCTCAACGTAAGGAATCTGATTTATGTGATACTCAATTTCCTCAGGAAAGACATTCTTTCCATTGTGAGCAATTATTACATTCTTCTTTCTGCCTGTAACAAAGACGAAGTTGTTCTTGTCTATTGTTCCCAGGTCACCTGTGTGATACCAGCCCTCTTCATCTATGACTTCCCTGGTTGCCTCAGGGTCGTTATAGTAGCCGCACATGATGTTCTCTCCTCTAAAGCAGATTTCACCTGTGCCATCTTCAGCCTGATCCACTATCTTGCATTCCATGTTAGGAAGAAGCATTCCTGCCGATTCATCCTTCATAAACTTGTCCGGATTTAAGCAAGTCATAGGGGAACACTCTGTAAGGCCGTATCCCTGGCAAGCAATAATTCCTAGTCCCCTCATGAATTTCAAGGTCTCAGGGTTTATTGCGGCCCCTCCAGAGATTATTATCTTAAGCTGGCCGCCTAAGGATTCCTTTATCTCTTTAAACAGGAACTGGCTAAGCTCAAGACCAACCTTCTGGGCTCCCTTGTTGATCAGTAGTCCCTTTCTAAAGGAGTCAGCCATAAGCTTCTTGTTTACGTTCCTCATGATTGTCTTCTGAAGGTTCTCAATTATGGCAGGTACTGCAAGCATTGTAGTAGGCTTTACTTCCTTCATATTTCTTGAGAAGTATTTAAGTCCCTGACAATACGCTATGGTGCAGCCCTGGTAAAGAGGCATTAGTAGGCCTCCAGTACACTCGTAGGTGTGGTTTAAAGGAAGGACGCTAAAGAATATGTCACCAACCTCCATCTTTACTACGGTGCAGCTCATCATCAGGTCTGCCACAATGTTCTTGTGGGATAAAAGGACACCTTTAGCTATTCCTGTTGTACCCGATGTGAAGATTAATGATACAGGCTTTTCGTTATCTATCTCCCTGTTTTCAAAATCGTGGGCACCGTTATGAATTAGGTCCCTACCCTTAGAGATCAGTTTCCACCAGGAAAGAATTTTTCCTTCATCCTCCTTGGCATCCATATTGATGAGAATGTATTTATCCGTTTCAGTAAATACGTCCTTGTATTTCTCTGTAAAGATTACACAGTCCACCTCGGCGATCTGGCATATCTCAAGGATTCCCTCACTACCAAGTTCCTTGTCTAGTGGAACCACCATGCCTACCCCGCATACAGTAGCTAGATAGCTTATGGCCCACTGGTAGCAGTTGGCTCCTAGGATGCCCACCTTCTTCTTGGAAAGGTCTAGGTCTAATAGTGCCTGCCCTAGACAGTTTACGTCACTAAAGGTCTGATTGTATGTAATCTTCTCGTATGGAGCATTCTTATTAAATTTTTGCATGAAAGCTGTCCTATCTCCGAACATCTTGGTGCTTGTAGTAAGCATCTGCTTAATGTCCGAGATAGGTCTAGACTTTACATATTTAATGTATTTGCTTTTCGATTTCTTGATTGACCTTTGAAAGGCCTCGCAATCGAATGATCCATTTTCTTTTTTCATATATATTTCCTTAAGCTATTTCTAAAGCGATTTCCATCATCTTTGTGAAGGTTGTCTGTCTTTCCATAGCAGTTGTTTCTTCACCTGTAAATGGGTTATCTGAAATTGTGCAGATGCAAAGAGCGTTCTTTCCAGCTCTAGCTGCGTTCATGTATAGGGCGGCACTTTCCATTTCTGCTGCGATTACGCCCATCTTGTTCCAGTCCCCTAGACGGTTTGCATCATCATAGAAAAGGTCTCCTGATGCGATGTTTCCAACGATAGGCTTAATTCCCATCTTCTCAGCCTGAACAACAGCCTTTCTAAGAAGATCAAATGATGCTATTGGAGCAAAGTGTCCAGGAAGCTTATACTGTTCTTCGTAGTTTGAGTTTGTGCATGCGCCCATACCGAATACTACGTCACCACATTTAAGGTCCTGTCTGATGCATCCTGCAGTACCTATTCTGATGATGTTCTTTACATCGTAGAAGTTGAATAATTCGTATGAATAGATTCCCATTGATGGCATTCCCATTCCTGAAGCCATTACAGAAACTCTCTTTCCCTTGTATGTTCCAGTGTATCCTTGAACTCCTCTAACGTTGTTTACTAAAACTGCATCTTCAAGATAAGTTTCAGCTATAAATTTAGCTCTAAGTGGATCTCCTGGCATTAAAACTGTATCAGCAAAATCTCCAAATTTCGCATCGATATGTGGTGTAGGTATGTTTGACATAATACTCATCCTTTCTTTCAATTCATTACCTTATATTTTAACAAATATCCTTTTTCTTTTCAAATTTTTTATATATAACGCAGCCTATAAACAGGATGCCTGCATAGCCAATTATTGGGTAGAACAGGCCGATCAATTTGCTGAAGGAGAATAGGCCTAAGATGAAGGTTCCAATGGCTATTGAAAAGGCTATTATCCTGTCCTTTTTCTTATCTCCTGTAGCGAACTTTGTGCACACTGTCCACATCATGGCAGAGCATGATGAGTAGATTCCTAGGATTAGGAATATGCTAAATACCGCACCTAGAATGTATGAAATCTTCTTTGCAAGATAAAGAGTTGGTATTGCAAGGGATGCGGTGTCTCCTGCGTTTGATAGGATAGCCGTATTCATCACTGCAATTGCAAGTATTAAAGCTATGGCTCCAAGTATTGCTCCAGCCCTTGCCTCCTTCTTTGATGTGCAGGATGCTCCAAGTGCCGTGTAGTACGTGCTTCCGCAAAGGAAGTTATATGACACGTAAAGGACGCTTGAAATCACCCAGTTAGGTGAGGACTGGCTCTTTGCCAGGTTGTCCGCATAAAGAGGCACCTGGTCTATGTTAGAGAAATCTCTAAACACGGTTATTAGGCCTATAAGTAGGCAGAAGCAGATTATGGATGGTCCTATGAAGCCAAGTATCTTGATAAGCTTTTCAAAGCCAAGAAGATAAGCTATTAGAATCATCACCGCCATGATGGCTGCTCCCACGTAGTGGTTTAAGCCGTAGTACTCTGAAAGGGTTGCTCCTGCTCCTGAGATCAGCACCGCCATTACGAATATTAGGGTGATTGTGGTTGCCCAGGAATAGAAGGTTCCCAGCTTCTTTCCGCAGTAGTAGTCAAAGTGCTTAAATTCGTTCTGCTCCCTTTTGGCATATCCTACGCCAAGTAGCATAGGTCCAACCACTAGAAATCCTATTAAGTTTACTATTACTACTCCGTAGCTTCCGTAGCCGTAGCTGGTGAAGAACTGGAGTATTTCTTGTCCGGTGGCAAATCCTGACCCTATTACCCAGGCCACAAAACCACCAGAGACTTTAATTACGTTTTTAATGTTCATGCTATTCAATTATCTCGTAGCTACATCCCTCAAAGGCTGTGTCGAATCTGCATATGCCCTTGTAC
This sequence comes from Clostridia bacterium, assembly GCA_024403135.1. Taxonomy (GTDB): domain Bacteria; phylum Bacillota; class Clostridia; order Peptostreptococcales; family Anaerovoracaceae; genus JAKSSK01. The sequence goes on along the minus strand of JAKSSK010000010.1, from coordinate 34,324 downwards.
TTGCAATTGGCACATACTGTTTTCTTCTTGGTCTTCATAGGTCTTAGCTTAATATCTCCATTAACTAGATTTTGGCAAAATTCTTGGATTTTGTTATCAAATTTTTCCTGGAGGGCGGTAAACTCCTCCCTTGTAAGGTAGGTTGCCCTTGTGTATCCTCCATCCTTCTTCCTCTGGCAGTGGATTATCTTGGATGTGCCCTCCATTGAGCTATCCAATGCCTGAATTGTGCTTTCTTCATTTACGAATATGCCATCCATCTTAAATGCACCTTCAGGATCCTCTCCTTTTTTAACTATTGGCTCTTTGATTAGGAAATAGAATACGCCAGCAGGAATCTTGTCCTTGCCCTGAGCTGCCTTTAGATAAAGCATCAGTTGAAGCCTATATCCCTTTTCCGCCTCTATGGCCTTAAAGCTTTCTTTTCCAGATTTATAGTCTATGATCTTCACCTTGTTGCCAGGCAAAATGTCTACTCTATCTATTCTTCCCTGAATGTTGACCTTCTGGCCATCATCAAGGGTTATGGTGATTGGATCTATTTCTGCTCCAGGCTCAAAGGCACTCTCAAGCATGATATCCTCTATTTGTCCATCCCTTATGTGTGATACAAGGGCCCAGACGTTATCCTTGCAGATGTTTACTATCCTGCCCTTTTGGTAATCCTCACGCTTACCCATCTCAAAATCGTAGTCAAAAAGCTGATGTGCCAGTTCCTCTACTAGATCATCTAACTCCTGTCTTGTGATGGTGTGTATGGTATTATCCGCTTTTAGCTTTTCGATGGCCTTCATGAACACATCGTGATAGATGTTGCCGATATTTCTAAAGTCCAGCTCCATTTGCCTTCTTTCATCCACCTTAATTCCGTACTGGATGAAGTGCATAAATGGACATCTTGCATATTTTTCAAGTCTAGATGGGCTAAGGGTTATTTCCTCTCCAAAGGCTTTCCTTGCATCTATCCTTTCTCTTTCATTGGTAAAACCTATGCCATCCTTGATTAGTTTGGCTTCCCTGCTATCCCTATACATGTACAGGGCCTGTCTAAATACGTCGCCTACCTGGCCATCTGCTGTGGCCTGCTGCAGGTTGTTTGTGATTTGTCTTAGGGTGTTCACCCTGCCACCTAAAAGATCAAGATCGGCTGAATCTCCTTCCCTGTTTAAAACATCCGGAAGAACTTCTGGCTTATCCAATAGGTTCATAACCTTGGTCATTACAGGGGAAATTCTAAGGGCTTCTCCTGTGGTGTCTGAAGTCAAAGTGCTTACAATTAGATACTCTGTAGGCTTTGAGAATGTCCTGTATATCGCCAGCTTTTCTTCGTCCATCTTTACAGCATCAAGGCTTCCCAGCTCTCCATACTGTCCTAGCTCTTCCTTGGTAAGAAGAGCAGTCTCTGGTGGTGTCATAGGAAGTACGCCTTCATTTGCGGAAAGGACGATGCAGGCTCTAACATCTGAGGTCCTACTTCTCTGGGTAGTTCCTAAGGTTACGCCATCTATGGTAGGTGGAAGTACTCCAACCTTAAAGCCGTTTATTCCTGCTTCGAAAAGCTTCATGTACTCCTCTATTCTAAAGGCTTCATCCCCTAATAGCAGTGCTATCTGCTCTATCACCGTAACGAAACCTGAATATATTTGCCTAGTCTCCTGGGCCATATCCTGTCCCATCTGTCCCAGCTTTTCTTCCTGGTACACGGCTAGCTCTTCTATCTTATCTGAAAAGCCCATCTTACCTAGAAGTTCATCCAGCTTTACGCCAAATTCCCTGTTGGTCTTGCTTTCCTTTTGAATTTTCTGCATTTCAACAAATGGCTCTACTGCCTTCTTTCTAAGAGGCTCTGCCACTGAGATATCCCCGTACTTAAAAGGCTTTAGCCACATGTTCTTCTTTATCTTGTATGTGTACCCGTAGTTATCTAGTTCTTCAACCTCTTCACTATCTAAGCAGGAAAAACCACTCTTAAGAAAACCTATTACATCTCCCTTTAACAGGTTGGTTATGGCCATTATTATGCCTGAACTTGCAATTGATCTCTTCTTATCTATGAATACGCTGATTCCGTATTCTGACAGAACCCTCTCAATGATTTCCTGATTCTGTGAATTGGATACAACTAGAATATCCCTATACCTAAGCCCTTCATCTCTTACAAACTTTAGAATGTATGACGCAAGGGTTTCTGCTTCGTTATATGGATTTGCACACTGAAGGAATGTAACCTTGCCATCTCCCTTATATTTCCTATATGGCATTGCATAGATGTTTTCCTCCACGTGAGCTATGGCTCCATTTTTGTATTCCTTTTGGTAGCCTTCTATTCTAATCCTTTCTCCGCCTAAAATGTCCATGACGTGGCCTGTAAGTCTAAATACATCCCAGCCCGTATCGTCCCATGTCATGATTACGTTTACGCAAGGAGATATTCTTTCCAGTTCCTTTATGACCTTGATGGTCTTAGGTGCAAAGCTATCAAAACCATATACATAGATGTTGGTGTCCTTAAGGTCAGCGTAGTCCTTCATCCTTTCAAGATAAAGGTCTATCCTATCTTCAGAGTCGGTGTATTTACCCTTTATGGCCTTTTCATAGGCCTTCATTATTACATTTAAATCCTGCGCCTTTGGACTATCCAGGCCATCCAGGTCAATATCGTATTGCTTGGCCTGAGATATGAAGTTGTTTACCTCTTCTATGAAATTGGTCTTATCCTTTACCTTGTTAAAAGTCTTTAGCTTGTCCCCTTCTTCCCTTAAAATTTTGGACAGCAAAATATGGCGGCCATACTTATCTAGGAAGGTCTTTCTTCCGCCGCCTACCTTTTCAAGCACTCTATCGCCTAGCCTAGAGATGGACATTATTTCAACGTCCATAAGGCTTTTAGTTCCAAGGTATCTTAATGCCTGTGCCTCAGCTTCAAGTGTGTATTGATCTGGTACAAGTACTATGGCAGGTTTTTCAATATGCTCGTAGAGGAACTTTTCCTTATTCACATTTTCTCTGCCATAAAAGATTTTTAACATGTTTTCTCCTATTTTAGTATTTCTAACAAGTCTTCCGGTTTTTCCATAAAGTATTCAGGGGCATTTTCACCCTGGATGTCCTCTTCGGTTACAGCTACAGCCCATGAAACTAGAGCCGATGGACATCCTGCATTTTTAGCGCAAAGGATGTCGAACATGCTGTCTCCTATCATGATGGATTCCTCTGCCTTTGAGCCTAGCTTTTCTAAAGCAATTAGTATTGGCTCTGGATTTGGCTTGTGAACCTTTGTATCGTCGCATGTAACAAGCACCTGGGCATAGTCTAAAAGGCCGAAGGTAGAAAGGTAATCCACCAGGGAATTTCTAAACCTGGAGGTAACTATGGCCGTCTTATATCCCAGCTCTGTTACCTTTTTCATCAGGGCATCCATTCCAGGGAAAAGCTTTACCAGCTCTGCCTTGTGTGCCTCTTGAAACTCTCTATATATCTTTACCGCTTCATCTGGATCCATATGTGGGAACACCCTCTTCATGGATGTCATGATTGGTTCACCAAAGGTCTTTCTTATCTCTTCAGCTGGCATCTCCTGTCCGTATATGGTCCTGTATGTGTGCTTCCAGGATTCAGCCACCACGTCGTTGGTGTTCATTATGGTTCCATCAAAGTCGTATATTACCGTATTTATCATTAATTTAATCCTTTCATTGTTAGGGCTACTTTCTTTTTATCGTAGTCAATATTCAGTATCTTAACCTTAACAGTGTCCCCTACGCTTACCACGTCCATAGGGTGTTTTATGTACTTATCGCTTAATTGCGATATGTGTACAAGGCCGTCGTTTTTAACGCCTATATCTACAAATGCGCCAAAGTCTACAACGTTTCTTACGGTGCCTGTCATCTCCATGTCTACCTTAAGATCGTCGAAGTTTCTTACATCTGATCTAAATACCACCTCTGGGGCATCGTCTCTAGGGTCTCTAGCAGGCTTTCTGATTTCCTCCACGATATCCGATAAGGTCATCTCACCTATACCTATATCCTGGGCCATCTTCTTTATGCCTTCCTTTAGGTTCTTTGTGCCGTAGGCTAGATTGATTCTGTTTTCGATGTCTGCTGCTCCGCCCTTGGTGATAGCAGCCTTATCTATTCCCAGCTTTGAAAGCATAGCCTCTGCTGCTTGGTATGACTCAGGGTGAACTGATGTTGCATCAAGAGGATTATCTCCCTCGCTAATTCTCATAAAGCCTGCGCACTGGTTGTATGCCTTTTCGCCTAGCTTAGAAACCTTTAGAAGCTGCTTTCTGTTGGTGAAGTTCCCATTTTCTTCCCTATAGCTAACTATGTTCTTAGCTATTGCCATGTTTACTCCTGCGATGTATGAAAGAAGTGAAGGTGAGGCTGTATTTAAATCTACGCCTACCCTGTTTACGCAGTTTTCAACTACACCTGTAAGTGCTCCTTCAAGAAGCTTCTGGTTGATGTCGTGCTGGTACTGGCCAACTCCGATGGACTTTGGATCAATCTTTACCAGCTCTGCCAGTGGATCCTGAAGTCTTCTTCCTAGAGACATGGCGCCTCTAGTTGTAACGTCAAGGTCAGGGTACTCCTCTGATGCCAGCTTTGATGCTGAGTATACGGAGGCTCCCGCTTCGTTAACTATTGTATATACAACGTCGTAGTCGTTCTTCTTTAGAAAGTTTGATACAACCTCTTCTGTCTCTCTAGAAGCTGTACCGTTACCTATTACTATGACGTTTATTCCAAACTTTTCTATTGCCTTAGCCAGAGTCTTTTCTGTGCCTTCTACGTCGTTCTTAGGCTCTGTAGGGTAGATGGTGGTTCTAGCTAAAAGCTTTCCTGTTTCATTTAGTATGGCTACCTTACATCCTGTTCTGTAGCCTGGGTCTATGCTGAAGATTCTCTTGCCCTTTACTGGAGCCTGCATTAAAAGCTTTTCTGTATTCTTTGAGAACACCTTTACTGCTTCTTCTTCAGCTCTTTCAGTAAGCATATTTCTCATTTCCCTCTCTACGGAAGGCGCGATAAGTCTCTTGTATGAGTCTGCTATTGTTTCCTTTAAAACGTCTGTAAAGATGGACTTACCCTTTATTACTTCCTTTTCGATAAGCTGGATTATCTTATCTACTGGAGCGTTTACCTTTACCTTAAGTTTCTTTTCCTTTTCCCCTCTATTTATGGCAAGAACCCTGTGGTTTGCTATCTTTGAGATGGCCTGTGAAAATTCGTAGTAGTTATCGTAGACCGTGCTTTCTTCCTTGTCTTGAGCTTCTGAAGCTATTACGCCGCCTTCTAAGGTTAAGGCTCTAATTCCCTTGATAAGCTCTGGATCATCGGCTATCATCTCGGCGATAATATCCATGGCTCCCTGGATGGCTTCTTCTACGGTTATCTCCTCTGTTACGAAGTCAGCTGCAAAGTCTTCTACCTTTCCTTCCTTTTCCTTTTGAAGGATGAAGATGTTTGCTAGTGGCTCCAGGCCCTTCTCCTTTGCCTTTGAAGCTCTAGTTGCCTTCTTCTGCTTAAACGGCTTGTATAGGTCCTCTACCCTCTGAAGAACTTCTGCTTTTTCAATTTCAGCCTTAAGTTCATCGGTAAGCTTTCCCTGTTCTTCTATTAGCCTTATTACCTCTTCCTTTCTCTCCTCAAGGTTTCTAAGGTATATAAGTCTATCGTAAAGTACTCTCAGCACTTCGTCTGTAAGGCCGCCTGTAACCTCTTTTCTGTATCTTGCTATGAAGGGTACGGTGTTTCCCTCGTCTATTAGCTTCACCGTATTTTCAACCTGGGATGTTTTTATCTTTAGCTCTGATGCTAACTTATCATATATGTTCATTATTAATCTTCCTTTTGCTTTAATTTCTCATTTATGAAGTAGTCCAGCTCTCCATCTAAAACCTGGGTAACGTTTGAAACCTGGGCAGATGTTCTGTGGTCCTTTACCATGGTGTATGGCTGCATTACGTAGGACCTTATCTGGGCTCCCCATGTGTTAAGGGAAAAGTCTCCCTTTATCTCCTTTAGAGTTTCCTTTTGTTCCTCTTCCTTAAGTTCAATGAGCTTGGACCTTAGGATCTTCATGGCCGTCTCCTTGTTTTGGATCTGGCTTCTCTCGTTTTGGCAGGTTACCACGATATTTGTAGGGATGTGGGTGATTCTGATGGCTGAGTCGGTGGTGTTTACGTGCTGGCCACCTGCACCGCTTGACCTATACGTGTCTATCCTTAAATCCTCTGGGTCTATTACAAGTTCTTCATCATCCTCTATTTCAGGGATTACTTCCACCCCCGCAAATGATGTCTGTCTCTTTCCTGCTGCGTTGAAAGGAGATATTCTAACCAGTCTATGGACTCCCTTTTCGTTCTTCAGGTATCCATAGGCGTTTTCTCCTTCTACCCTGATTGTTGCGCTTTTAATTCCAGCCTCAGTATCGTCCTGGTAATCTAAAAGGCTAACCCTATATCCCTTCTTCTGGCAGTACCTTGTGTACATCCTGTAAAGCATCAAGGTCCAGTCCATGGCGTCCACTCCACCTGTTCCTGCGTGAAGGGAAAGGATGCAGTTATTCTCATCGTACTTTCCTGTAAGCAGTGTGGTTATTCTTAGGTCTTCTAGTCTTTCTTCTAAATCCTTAAAATTATCTAGGATAAGTGGAACTGAATCTACATCTTCAAGTTCCTGAGCCATATCTATTAGCTCTAGCACCTCTTCAAGGCCTGCTTCAATATGTTCATACTTTTCAATTGTACTTTCAAAGGACTTCTTTTTCCTCATGGCTTTCTGTCCTTTTTCAGGGTCGTCCCAAAAGCCAGGCTCTTCCATTTCCCTGTTAAGTCTAGCAAGCTCTTCTTTCACCTTGACTAGGTCAAAGAGAGTCACCGACCTGTAAAAGGGTCTGCTTCTTTTCTGGAATTTGAAGTCTAATATTTTCAAGTTCTAACATAAAGATAACACCTTTCTTATGCTCAAAATATTACATTATATTATACCATGAAATGGCTGAAATTTAAAGAAAAAAGAGGCTTGTTAGCCTCTTAAAAATCTTCGTCATGCATCGAAATATTACCGGTAAGTTTACCGCCAAATCCCATTCCAATACTCTTAGCCTTAACGTCTCCTCTTACGCTAGCATTTGTAGCGATTGCTAGTGTGTTTGATGCCACGATGTTACCTATTACTTCACCATCTACTGCAATGTCTTTGCAATGGATGCTGCCAGTAATCTTTGAACCCACTCTAACGGTAACTTCCCCATCAGCCTCTATATCTGTCTTAAGTTCGCACTTGTCCAGTACTACGTTGTTGCACTGTATTTTTCCCTTTACAAGACCAGTAATGATAAGGTTTCCCTTTGCTACTATGTCTCCCTTTACTGTTCCTGCTACTGCCAGGTGACCTTTAGTCTTAATGTTTCCTTCTACTGTAGTATCTTCTGTAATTACAGCAAATTCCTCGATTACATCTACAACTAACTCAGAGTTTGTAACCTCTTCAGTAGCATATTCTGTTTCTGTTGTTTCCATGTTTTCCATGTTTTCCATTACTTCGTTATTATCTACCATCAATATCAACTCCTAAGTCAAATTCTGCATCCTCATCGAAGGTTGCATTTCTTGCAGCTGTAACGCTTCCTTTAATTCTTGCTGTACCATCGGATAATAGCTTGTCTGTGATGATGTCTCCAGCAACGATTGCTGTGCTCTTTAGAGAAATTGTGTCCTTAGCATCGATGTTGCCCTTGATCTTTCCGGCAACGTTGATGTTTAATCCTTCAACATTTCCTACTAAAACTGTATCTTCACAGATTCTTGCGTTTTCTTTTACTTCAATATTTCCCTTGATTCTTGAGTTCTCTAGGGATGCGTTTTTAGCCTTAATGTTTCCAACTACTACGCTTGAAGTTTGGACATTTGCATCAGTGGTGATGTTTCCGTAGATGGTGCCCTGTACGATTACATCGTGTTTACTCTTGATGCTTCCTTCAACCACCATGCTCTTGGTGATTACTGAGCTCTGCTCATCGCTAAAGTCGTAAGCTCCTTCATCGTAAACGTGTGGCTGAATTTCCTCAATCTCAAAAGCGGAACTATCTATTTCCACCGTGTGAGCCTTAGGCATTTCTACTACAGGTTCTTCCTTTGGAGCCGCTACATCTTCTTGCTCCATTTCATCGAATCCTGCCAGTTCCTTTAAGACTTTCTTAAAATTAGATTTTTCGCTCATAACGAATTCCTTTCTGCGCTTATTGGTTCTTTCCGCAACAATTTTTATATTTCTTACCGCTTCCGCAAGGACATGGATCGTTTCTTCCGATCTTTGGTTGTTCCCTTCTAAACGTCTCTTGCTTTATATCTCTTTCTGGCACCTGGGCGCTTTGGGCAGGAGCATTCTTAACAGGAGCTTCATCCTTGTACTCGTCCTTGCGTCCTTCTCCAGTTCCAATAACTTGTTTTCTCTCTGTTCTAGTGTTGATTGTAACGTTATAGCAGTACTTAACGGTCTCTTCTCTAATCTGAGCAATCATCATTTCGAACATGTCGAAACCTTCATTAGTGTAAGCTACTACTGGGTCCTGCTGACCTATAGCTCTAAGTCCAATTCCGCTCTTTAGCTGATCCATGGCATCGATGTGATCCATCCACTTGTTGTCTACTACTCTAAGCAGGATCATTCTTTCCACTTCTCTCATTCTCTCTACGCCGATCTCTTCTTCCTTTGCCTTGTAAAGGTCTTCGAAGATCTGGTATGCGTATTCCTTGATGGTGTTTTCATCCTGTTCCATCAACTGATCGTGAGTGAACTTAAAGCCAGGGAACTTATCGCATATATTCTTTAGATGTCTTGTAGCTTCATCAAGGTCCCATTCTTCAGGATACTTGCTTCCGAATACTATTGGCTCTATAGCTTCATCGATTAATTCGTGAGCCATGTTGATAATGTATTCTCTTAAATCTTCACCGAATAGAACTCTTCTTCTTTCGTTGTAGATTGTTTCTCTTTGCTTGTTCATGACGTTGTCGTATTGAAGTACGTATCTTCTGATACTGAAGTTCTTGCCTTCAACCTTCTTTTGAGCATTCTCAATAGTTCTTGAAAGCATCTTAGCTTCAATAGCCTCGTCATCCTCTACGCCCATTCTTTGAACCATGGTGTTCATCCTATCTCCGCCGAACAATCTCATCAGTTCGTCTTCAAGTGATAGGAAGAATTGAGTCTGTCCTGGGTCTCCTTGACGGCCTGAACGTCCTCTAAGCTGGTTGTCGATACGTCTTGATTCGTGTCTTTCTGTACCGATGATGCATAGTCCGCCCAGTTCCTTAACCTTTTCCTGTTCAGGTGCTCTTTCAGCCTGATACTTTGGATAAAGCTTTTGGAACTCTTCTCTAGCCTTGTTCATCTCAGGGTCTTCTGACTCGAAGATGCTAGTTGCAAAGGAAATCTGCTCAGCCGTGTAGCCTAGCTTCTTCATTTCCTTCTTAGCTTCGAACTCAGGGTTACCGCCTAGGATAATATCTGTACCACGGCCTGCCATGTTTGTGGCGATAGTTACAGCTCCAAGTCTTCCTGCTTCTGCAACTATTTCAGCTTCCTTTTCGTGGTGCTTTGCGTTCAGTACGTTATGCTTAATGCCTCTCTTGTTTAAAAGAAGGCTAAGTCTCTCTGAATTTTCAATGGAGATAGTACCTACAAGTACAGGTTGTCCCTTTTCATGGGCTTCCTGAACCTTGTCTGCTATGGCCTTAAACTTACCTGATTCCTTAGGGTAAACGCTGTCCTCCAGGTCTGCTCTTTGGATTGGCTTGTTTGTAGGGATAACTACAACGTCCATGTTATATATCTCTGTAAATTCTTCTTCTTCAGTCTTGGCTGTACCTGTCATACCTGAAATCTTCTGGTACATTCTGAAGTAGTTTTGAAGGGTGATTGTAGCTAAAGTCTTTGACTCTGATCTAACAAGTACTCCTTCCTTAGCTTCGATAGCCTGGTGAAGACCATCGGAATATCTTCTTCCGTACATCAGACGGCCTGTGAATTCATCTACGATGATGATTTCTCCGTCCTTTACTACGTAGTCTACATCCCTCTTCATCATGTTTCTAGCCTTTAAAGCTTGAAGCACGTGGTGGTTGATTTCCATGTTTTCAGGATCTGAGAAGTTCTCTACATTGAAGTATCCTTCGCACTTGGTTACACCCTCTTCAGTAAGGGATATCTGTTTATCCTTCTCTTCGATAGTGAAGTCTTTATCTTTTGCTAGGCCCTTTACGAATCTATCCGCAGTCTTGTACATGTCTGTGGACTTTTCTCCGCGGCCTGAAATGATCAGCGGTGTTCTAGCTTCATCCACCAGGATGGAGTCAACTTCGTCGATGATGGCGTAGTTAAGCTCTCTCTGAGTAAGCTGTTCCTGGTAGTTTACCATGTTGTCTCTCAGATAGTCGAAACCGAACTCGTTGTTAGTTCCGTATGTGATGTCAGCTCTGTAGGCTACCTTTCTATCCTCATCCTGTACTTCGTGGATTACGCATCCTACGGATAGTCCTAGGAATGAGTAAAGTTTTCCCATCCACTCTGCGTCACGCTTAGCCAGGTAATCGTTTACTGTTACAACGTGTACCCCTTTTCCTGTTAACGCATTTAAGTAAGCAGGAAGTGTTGCAACTAAAGTCTTACCTTCACCTGTTTTCATTTCTGCAATTCTACCTTGATGAAGGGCGATACCACCGATGATCTGCACCTTAAAGTGCTTCATGCCCAGTGAACGCCATGCTCCTTCACGGCATACTGCAAAGGCTTCTGGAAGTAGGTCGTCTAGGCTTTCGCCATTTGCTACTCTCTCCTTGAACTCCTTTGTCTTGTCTCTAAGTTCTTGGTTTGAAAGAGCAGCCATCTCCTCTTCTAAAGCCAGTACTTTGTCGGCGATAACGGCAAGTTTTTTAACTTCCTTCTCGTTTAAATCACCGAACATTTTTTCCATTAAACCCATTTATTCCCCTCCTATTTATCTTCTTCTACAGTCTTTACCTGTAGTTTAATTTCTAAGGATTTTCTATTGTCTGCCTTTGTTACGTGGCACTGGAATAGCTTTCCGTCTATTTCTTGTTCAAATGAATCTCCCACCTTAGGCAGTTTGTCTAGCTGAAGTACAACCCAGCCATTTACTGTTGTTGCATCCATCTCTTCTTCTACGTCGAAGTAGTCGAAGAACTTTTCCAAGTTTGTATTTGACATTACCTTGTAGCTTCCATCCTGAAGCTTTGTGATGCCCTTCATCTCAACCTCATCGTATTCGTCGTAGATTTCGCCTACCAGTTCCTCGATGATGTCTTCCATGGTAACAAGGCCTGCCGTTCCACCGTATTCGTCTACAACTATTGCCATGTGTGTCTTCTTTGATTGCATCTTCTTAAGAAGCACGTTGGCCTTCATAGTTCCAGGTGCGAATACTACAGGCTTCACGTACTGGGATATTCCGCAGTCTGTATTTTGGATATAGTTGTGGAAGTCCTTTTGGTTTAGTACTCCAACGATGTTGTCCATATCGTCTTCGTATACCGGGATTCTTGTATATCCAGTTTCAAGGAATAGCTTTGCTATCTCTTCCTTGGTTTCGTCTATTTCGATGGACTCTATCTCCACTCTAGGAGTAAGGATGTCCCATGCCTCAAGATCGTTGAACTCGATGGCATTTTGAATAAGCTCTGACTGTTCTTCATCTATGGAGCCTTCTGTCTCTGCAACTTCCACGATGGTTAGAAGCTCATCTTCTGTGAAGCTTGCGCCCTTACCAAGTTTGAATACCTTGACGATAAGCTTTTTCCACTGTGCGAAAAGCCAGTTGATCGGATAAAGGATTATCATAAGCACGCGGATAACAGGTGCTGTATTCATGGTGAACTTTTCAGCTCTCTCCTTGGCTATGCTCTTTGGTGTAATCTCTCCAAAGATCAATACGATGATTGTCATGGCTACCGTTGCTATGGTAGCTCCAGCTTCTTCTCCATATATGTTTATGAATAGGACTGTAGCTACGGCCGTCATGGCTATGTTGACCAGGTTGTTACCTATCAAAGTCGTTGAAAGAAGTTCGTCAAATCTTTCGATTAAGCCATTAGCTCTTTTAGCCTTGTGGTCCCCATCATTTGCTAAATTTTTAATTCTAATTTTATTAACTGAAGTGAATGCAGTTTCCGATGCTGAAAAGTATGCTGACAGCATTAAAAGCAATACAATCACAATAATTGACGAGGTCATTTTTGTCTCCCTTGATTTCTATTCGTACTATCACATTATTATACCCTATTTACTAGAGAAAATAAAGGGAAATTTAGGCCGTCAACCAAAAGAAAATTTCAGTTGACAAACGCCCCATCTTATCTATACTAACAGTAAGAAAGGAGGCTAATCATATGTCTACAAAAACAGAGATTTTACAGATGCTTTCCGCCAATGTTGGCCACTTCGTATCTGGTCAAGAAATTGGAGACAAATTACAGGTTTCAAGGAATGCAATTTGGAAGGCTGTGGAGAGCTTAAAGGATCAAGGCTACCCTATCCTGTCTAGATCAAGGATGGGATACATGCTGACAGATTCAGTGGATCTTCTTTTAAAGGATGTCCTGCAAGAGGGCATATCCTTTCCATGCAAGGTTATGACAGAAGATACTGTTACATCCACCAATGAAGTGTGCAAAAAAGCCTTTGAAGAAAAGCCTCTTTTAGTTGTAGCAAATGAGCAGACAAAGGGAAGAGGAAGACTGGGAAGGGACTTCTACTCGCCTAAGGACACAGGCATATATATGTCCTACGCTTTTAAACCATCCTTTGGCCTAGATAAAGCTATGCTGGTAACTATGGCAGCAGCAGTTGCTGTGGCCCAGGGCATGGAAGAAGTTGTTAAGAAATCTCCTAAGATAAAGTGGGTAAACGACCTTTATCTAAGGGGTAAAAAGATTGCAGGAATATTGACAGAGGCCGCCTTAGACCTAGAAGCTGGCGGCATACAAAGCATTGTAATCGGCATTGGAATTAACTGCTTTACCAAGGACTTCCCTGATTTTGAAAGGAACACTCCAGGTTCAATAGATGCGGATGTTGCGTACACCAGAAACGACCTGATAGTTTCCATAGTAAACCACCTGAACAAGCTTACAGAAAACATGGATCCTGCAAAGGTAATCCTTGAATACAAGACTAGGTGTAACACCCTAGGAAAACTAATAACCATATACCGCGACTACAACAATCCAAACGAGGTTGGTGTAAAGGCTAGGGCCTACGACATAGACGAAAGAGGCGGCCTGATAGTAGAATACCAGGACGACCTAACCGGCCAGCTACACACCATCACAAGCGGAGAAGTATTCATACGTTAAAAAAGGCAGCCTGCGCTGCCTTTTAAAATGCCTCATATCTTACAGGTTCTCCTGCCTCAAAGTACACGCTGTAGCCGTGTCCAGGCTTAGGAGACCACTGCCAAATGTTCTTATCTTCTTCAGGGAACATGATGGTCATGCAGGCTGCAATGGCTCCTCCGTGGAATACCATTATGGAGTTTGCATCCATCTTGCTGTGCCTGTGGGATAGTTCCTTTAGGCCGTGATGCTTTCTAAGGAGCATCAGCCCTCTTGCTATTCTAGCTGCAAAACCGTTTCTGCTTTCTCCACCAGGAAGGGCAAAGTCTCCGGTTTCATCGTAGCACCACTTTAGGAATGTTTCATCCTCTTCAACCTCTTTAAATGACTTGCATTCATAGATCCCGAAGTTCATCTCCTGCAGGTCCTCAATCTCCGTATATGGCACATCGCCGTAGATCAGGTGAAGGGTCTGCTTAGCTCTATGTAGGCCCGATGTGAAGAACTGGGCATCTTCTCCTAAAGGGTAGATCCCTTCTGCCTTAAGACGCTTTGTCTCCTCTATTCCTTCCTCAGTTAAAGGAAGATCGGCCTGTCCGTAGTACCAGTCATTTATGGTGCCTTCAGTCTGGCCGTGTCTAATGAAATGGATACAGGATTTCATCATTTTAAATCCCCTCCAAGTCCGCAGAATACACGGATAACTCTGTCAGCCTTTTTGCCCAGGTAGTACATGGTTCTTCCCACCATTTCTCTGTACTCCCTCTCATCCTTATCCATTGGAACTAGCCCTGCTGTTACGTCCTCAATGATTACGATTTTATCCTCTAAATCTCCAAGACAGTCCTTGGCCTCTATGTTTTTTAGAACGCACTGCCACACGAAGTTTTCAAGGCCTGCAATAACCTTCTTGGAGTAGTCTATATCTTCCTTTACGTAGCAGACGTCCTCTTCCTTAAGGCCAAATTCCTTTAGAGCGTATTCAACTTTTCCTTGATATTTTCCGCCAAATATTAAAACCATACTATGCTCCTATGATCATGCAAATTACAAAGGCTAAAAGTCCCATAACCTCAGATGTGACTATTTCGTAGCCTGCAATGTCTCCGTTCATTCCGCCTAGGCTCTTTCTTGCGTAGGTGCCAAATAAAAAGACGGAAACCTCTTCGACTATGGCAACAGCTATAACTATCCACCATAGGCTCTGAGATAGTACTATGCCTAGGATTAGGTAAACCACCAGCTGCACAAAGACCACTATTATCTCCAATCTAGTTGGAGCCTTCGTCCTAGCGTACTGGCTTACATCTATCTTCTTCTTTGTAAGTACATCAAGGCCAGACATTGCCCTTGAAACTACTGGTATTACTAAGAACGGTCCAAGAGGAAGGGCATCCTCAAATTGAAGCAGAGCTTCAAGTGATGCAAAGTATGCGATCATAAGGATTACCGTAGTTATTACAGCAAAAGCCCCTATGGATGAGTCCTTTAATATCCTCTGTCTTTCCTCTAAATCTCTTCTTGAAAGGATGGCATCGTTTACATCCATAAATCCATCCAGGTGTATGAAACCTGCACATAGCATTGGAATCATGAAGAGAATCAGCGCCTTAAGAGGAACCGATGGTACCCAGTGAAGGACAAATACAGCTAGAGCAAGTATTACCCCTATTACAAGTCCTACCGATGGCAAGAAGCCTAGCATCCACTTATTTAGTTTTACATCCCACCTCTTCACAGGACAAGGTATCTTTAGAAAGTTACCCCAGGCCATGAAAAAGGCTGTTACAAGTTTCTTTACTTTTTCCATTCTATTACGTTTCCAAAGCTTACCTCAGCCACCCTATCGCAAACCTTTGCCATGGTCTTATCCAGGTAAGCAAGTCCTTCCATATATTTAAGAGTAATATCGTCAAAGTGCCTAGCATCAGAAAAGATGTAGTCTGAAACGAAGACCACGTTCTTTGCTAAATTAGCAAATTCCTTCAGGTCTTCAGCCACCTTAAGATGAGCCTCTAGGTTAAAGGCCTTTCCAGGGAACATCTCGTTTTGTATTAGGGCCGTTACTGAGTCAAGAAGGTATACACCTTCACCTCTAAAGGCCTTTTGAATATCTACGCCCTGCTCTATGGTGGTAAATCCCCAGCCATCCCTTTCAGTTATGTGCCGTGCTATTCTCCTTTCATCCTCTTCATCGTGAGGAATCATGGTGGCTACGTAGTACAAAGGTAGATTTAATTCCTTTGCCATATCCCGTGCCACTTCCTGAGCATAGTGGGATTTTCCATTTTTACATCCGCCAGAAATATATACATTCATTAGAAGAATGTCCTTTCCTTTCTTTCGTCTAGATAGTCTGCATCGATAGCCCCTTCATCGTAGGTTGCCATCAGGTTCATTGCAGCTGTAGCTGTCTCCACAATCTTAAAGGAGATTGGACAGCCTGAGCCTTCACCTAGTCTCATGCCTAGGTTGAATAAAGGCTTTACTCCTAGGTTATCTATTGCAATGAGATAGCCTGGTTCCTTTGAAATGTGGCTACCTATCATGTATTCCTTTGACTTAGGGCAAAGCTTAAATGCAGCAAGGGCTGCAACTGCTGAAATGTATCCGTCGATTACTACAGGCAGTTTATAGTAGGCTGCTCCTACGAATGCGCCTACCATAGCTGCAATGTCGTAGCCGCCTACATTTGCAAGGATGTCTATCACATCCATTCCCTTAGTCTTTGCTACCGCTTCATCAACTATTCTTACCTTCTTTGCAAGGCCTTCATCGTTTAGGCCGCCGCCTCTACCTACTACTTCCTGTCCCTTAGCGGAAGTTAAAGCGGATAGTACGCAGGCGCTGGTTGTGGTATTTCCAATTCCCATCTCTCCTACGCCTAAAATCTGATGGCCTGTTTCCTTGATTGCTCTTACAGATTCTATGCCTGTCATGATGCACTTTACGCAGTCTTCCCTAGACATAGCTGGCTCCTTTGCCAGGTTCTTAGTTCCTGCTGAAAGCCTTCTATTTAAGATCTTCTTAGTAAGTTTACCATCCTCTACTGCTTCAGCTGTCATAAGCTTATCTGGAATGTCCATCTTTACTCCTAGGTTAACAACTAGAAGGTCTATTCCGTAGTACTTTGCCATGGAGCTTACTCCAGTAAGTCCTCTAGTGAAGTTGATTGTCTGAGAATATGTTACAGACTGAGGTGCTGATGCAACTCCCTCTTCAACTACGCCATTATCGCTGGACATTATTACTACGGCTTGCTTAGTCATATCGTTTTTAACATTTCCAGTAATTCCCGCTAGCTGGACCGATAGGTCCTCTAAAGTTCCTAAAGCTCCAGTAGGCTTAGCTAGTACTTCCTGCCTAGCCTTTGCCTCTTTTACAGCGTTTTCATCTAGGCCGCTGATGCAGCCAAGTATATTAAGTAGTGTATTTTCCATTATATGTATCCTCTCTCCTTTAGCCACTTGACGGACTTTATGCAGTCCCTATCTTCAATGGTAAAGGTAACGTCATCACAGCTTTTGTCTATGACATCGAAGAGCTTTTCAAAATCTACGGATCCTTCACCTAAACTCAGGTGACTATCTCCATCTTTAAAGTTGTTGTGAATGTGAAAGTGTCCGATGTCTTTGCCCAAAAACTCCACCCACCGATAGACGTCGTCATCTTTCATCATTGCATTGGCATGGCCTACGTCCAGGCAAATCTTTACCCTTTCGTCGTCTACGCCTCTAACTATTTCCTTAAGCATGTGTGGACTATCCTCCAGCACGTTCTCTATATATATATGGAAGTCTTTTGGTTTATCTTCCATAAATCTCTTCCAAAATTCAATGGATTTTTCCACCTGCCATACAGGTATATATATGAAAGGAACGTAGCCTGAATGAACTACCATGTCCTTGGATATGTCCTTGGTTACCTGATAGGCTTCATTTAGTCTAACAAGTCCTGCCTCTACTATCCTGTGGTCTATGGCTGCAGGATGAATCTCAGTAAAAGGTCCATGAATGAATACCTTTTTGGCCTCACATGACTTAACCTCGTCCTTGATTCTTTTTTCAAGGCTAGCAGTATCATCTAGGTCTTCGCTGATGCAGGTATCGTTTACCTCAATATTCAGTTTTTCCTCTTTAATGACCTTCAGTGCATCCTTTGAAAAGGTTGCAATGTATAGCCTTTCTCTTAGATTCTTCATAATATAGTATTCTAACACATCTCTTGCATAAAAGCACTTTTTTAGATAAAATATTTGTAAGGAGGCGATACTTATGATTACTAGAAATGAGGCTTTCCAGCTACTTAAGAAATATAACAAGGAAGAGTTCCACATCGAGCACGGCGAAAAGGTTGAAGCTGCTATGCGCTACTTCGCAAAGAAACTGGGCTACGGTGATCAGGAAGAGTTCTGGGGACTATGCGGACTTCTTCACGACATAGACTTTGAGATGTGGCCAGATGAGCACTGCATTAAGTGCGTTGAGCTTTTAAAGGAAGCAAATATTGAGGATGATATGATCCACGCTATATGCTCCCACGGCTATGGCCTATGTTCAGATGTAGAGCCAGTACACGAAATGGAAAAGGTACTGTTTGCCTGCGACGAACTTACTGGACTAATTGGAGCTGCTGCTTTGATGAGACCCTCAAAGAGCACACTAGATATGGAGCTTAAATCCCTTAAAAAGAAGTTTAAGGATAAACACTTTGCTGCTGGATGCGACAGGGAAACCATCGCTAAGGGAGCTGAGATGTTAGGATGGGAACTTGACCAGCTAATGGATGATACTCTTGAAGCTATGAAGCAGTTTGAAAGAGACCACAAGTAGTGAAAATCCACAAGGAAAAAAATATTTTTTGTGAAATTTCACAAATTTAAAAATCGTTGAAATTTAAACCCTTGCACTTGTTGACAAGGGTTTTTTTCTATGTTAAATTTACATTGTAAGAAGAAAATAATGTTGCCAATATAGGTTGGGATGAATGGCCCCAATGTTTCTACCGCGATGCCTTATTCGCGACTATTGGTTACAAAGACGCTTTAAATTTTTTGCGTTTTTGTGTATTGGCAAACGAACTTTTAGGTTCGTTTTTTGTTTTTTTCTTTAAAAAGTTATTTTAAGTTTTTTAAAGGAGAGATCAACCATGGACAAATTTTTCAAGGTTACTGAATCCGGTTCAACTATTAAGACTGAAATTATTGCCGGATTAACCACATTCTTTGCAATGGCTTACATTATCTTTGTTAACCCAAATCAAATCACTGGTTTTACTCCAGGTCTTGATGGCATTTGGAACTCAGTTTATGTAGGTTCAATCGTTGTTGCCGTTATCGGTACACTATTAATGGCATTCTTAGCTAAGATGCCTTTCGCACAAGCTTGCGGAATGGGACTTAACTCATTCTTCTTCGTAAGCTTCGTTCTTCCAGAAGTTATTTCTGGTGGAAACCCAGTAGACGGCTACCAAGCTGGTCTAGTAATCGTACTTATTTCAGGTTTAGTATTCTTAATCCTATCAATCACAGGTGCTAGAGAATACATCGCTAAGGCAATGCCTGAATGCTTAAAGAAAGCTATCCCTGCTGGTATCGGTTTATTCATCACTTTCATTGGATTCCAAAACGTTGGTATTATCCAAGCTAACCAATACACATTAACTCAATTCGTAGATATCAACGGAGCTATTCACGGAGGAGACGGAATCATTTCAGTTCTTCCTGCACTACTTGCTTTAGTTGGATTCTTAATCATCGTTATCTTAGGAAGACTTCAAGTTAAGGGTAATGTAATCATCGGAATGCTTGCTACAGCAGTTCTTTACTACATCCTTACTGCTTCAGTTCCTTCAATGGATATGCAACAAATCGGTCAAGCATTCAAGGACTTCGGTCAAATCGGTTTCTTAGGATGCTTCAAGGCAGAAGCTTGGAAGCTTGCTTTCAGCCCTGAATTAGTTGGCGGTATCTTTGGTGGAATCATGTACGTTGTTTCATTCTGCTTAGTAGACATGTTCGATACAATCGGTACTCTTTACGGTGCAGCTTCAGAAGCTGATCTACTAGATGAAAACGGTGACCCAATCAGACTTAACAAGTGCATGGCTTCAGACTCAATCGCAACAGTAGCTGGTGCTTGCCTTGGTACTTCAACATGTACTACATTCGTTGAATCAGCATCAGGCGTAGCTGCTGGTGGTAGAACAGGTTTAACTTCATTAGTAGTAGCTTGCTGCTTCTTCGTTTGCCTATTCTTAACTCCACTTGCATCAATCGTTCCTGCTTGTGCTACAGCACCTGCACTAATCTACGTTGGCGTATTAATGCTTAAGAACATCAAGAAGGTTGACTTCGATGACTTCGGATCAGCTGCTCCTGCATTCTTAACATTAATCATGATGCCACTTACTTACTCAATTGCAAACGGTATCGGTATCGGTTCAATCGCATACACAATCGTTGCAATCTTCACTGGTAAGTATCAGAAGAAGGATATCATGGTAACTATTATCGGTTTACTATTCATCCTTAAGTTCTGCTTCATCACAATGTAATTTGTATCAAAGGCGCTCCAAAAGGAGCGTCTTTTTTTATTGCAATTAAAGGGCCTGGGGTATATAATTAGAGGGTAAAATATGCATATATAAGAGAGGTCAAAATTATGTTTCATGAAATGACAATTGCTGGATTAAAGAGACAGCTTCCACTATGCAAGATAAACGACGATTTATATATCGGCGCATTCATCCTGTTTAGCGATGTAGATATGACAGTAGCTGCAGCTAGAGAACTTCTAAAGAAGGCTCCAGAATTCGATGTAATCGTTACTGCAGAAGCTAAAGGAATTACACTTTGCTACGAAATGGCAAGACAAGCAAACACAAACGACTTCGTAGTTGCTAGAAAAGGCCCTAAGCTATACATGAACAACGTTCTTACTACAGAGGTTGATTCAATCACTACAGACCACATCCAAACACTTTGCGTTGGAGATAAAGAAGTTGAAATGATGAAGGGCAGAAGAGTCCTAATCGTTGACGACGTAATCTCAACAGGCGAATCACTAAAGTCCATCGAAAACTTAGTTGAAAGAGCTGGCGGAAACGTAGTTGGAAGAATGGCAGTATTAGCTGAAGGAGATGCAGCAGATAGAGACGATATCATCTTCCTAGAAAAGCTTCCACTGTTCAATGCCGATGGTTCAGTTAAATAACATACCTAGCCCCGCATAAGCGGGGTTTTTTATTGCAAAATATGGTATAATAACTGGTATATAGGAGGAAGAATATGAACTATATCGAAATATATGAACAGGTAAAAGATAAGTATGCTAAAAGAGCCGCAATAGTTGACCAAAACGGCCAGAGAGCAATAAGCTATGGCGCTCTAGACGGAATAGCTAGTTTAGTTGCCGGCAAACTAAACTCCCTAGGCGTTAAGGAGGGAGACTTCGTAGTCATTAACCTGGATAGAACCTTTGAATACCCAGGTGCATATCTAGGTATTTTAAAGCTGGGCTGCGTTGTGGTTCCAGTTTCAAAGGCATACCCCAAGGAGAGAATTGAATATATAAAGAATGACTGTAACGCTAGATATGAGATTACAGAGGAGTTCTTTGATGACATAATCACCTATGCCCCTTACCAGGGCTATGTTAAGAATGCCGAAAACGCCCTTCTAATCTACACATCTGGTTCAACAGGAAATCCTAAGGGAATACTGTACACTACTGATGCCCTTGCAAAGGCTGCCACTAGAATAACTATGGCATACAAGGGTCTAAAAACCATAAAGGTGGGTGCTTTAGCTCCACTTTCATTCATAGTTCATACCATGGAATACCTGGCAGTTTTCATACTTGGAGGAACGGTCCACATTCTGGATGAGGATTCACGTAAGACTCCAGCCCTTCTATATAAATACTTTGAAAAATACGGCATAACTTGTGCCTTTCTAAGCCCACAGCTTTTAAAAAATATTGAAAGCTTCCCTAAGTCATTTAAGAGAGTTCTTACAGGAAGCGAAAGAGTATCCGATATCTATTTTGAAGGCATTGACACCTACTGCCTATACGGTCTAAGTGAAACAGGCATCGTCAGCATGTTCAAGGTGGATAAGAAGTACGAGAATACGCCTCTTGGAAAACCTATTGCTCCTATCCAGTTCCTAATCTGCGATGAGGATGGCAACAGGCTAGAGGATGGAGCTAGCGGAGAAATCTGCATCAAATGCGATTTTGAGGTTAGCTACTTTAACATGCCTAGCACTTCCATAGTTAAGCAGGATGACGGAGTGCTGCTTCACACCTACGATATTGGATACATTAATTCCAAGGGAGATTTAATATATGTAAACAGATCCGACTGGATGGTAAAGATTAATGGTCAGAGAGTAGATACCCTAGGCGTTGAAACCAGGGTAATGTCAATTAAGGGCATAGAAAACGCCGTAGTAAAGTCATTTACAGATGGCTCCACCTACATGGTCTGCTACTATGAAGGAACCCTTCTAGATCCAGATAGGATTAGAGCAGTCCTTATGGAAAGCCTTCCTAGCTACATGGTGCCTCAGTACTATGTAAGGATGGATTCCCTTCCTAAAAATGTCAACGGTAAACTGGATAGGTCTGCCCTTCTTCCACCAGAAAAAGTATCCTTTAAGGGAGAATATGTACCACCAACAACCAGCCTAGAAGCGGACATCTGCGCTGCCTTTGAAGAGGTGCTTGGCTGCGGTACAGTTGGAATAATTGACGACTTCCTAACCATAGGCGGAAACTCCATCAACGCCATAAAGGTTCTTAGCATATTAAAGAGGCCTGATGTTACCATAGATCTTCTTCTTGAAGGAAGAACTCCAGGCCAGATAGCAAAGCTAAGTGAAAAGCGTTTAAACGAGAGTATCTCCCACATGGAAGAGATACCTAAGTTCTCACCTCTTGCTGAATCCCAGCTAGGGGTATACATGGAATGCGTTCAAGATTTAGATTCAATCCGCTATAACATTCCATTCTCTGTCCAAATGCCAAAGGAAGTGGATAAGGCTAGATTCATTGAATCTGTTAAGGAAGTTGCTAAAAAGACTCCTGTTTTCTCCGTTCACTTTGAACTGGTGGATGGTGTACCTAATATGGCCTACAGTGAAAGAGATTTTCAGGTTGAAGAGCTAACCTTCGATACCCTAAAAGACGCAAGGGATAACTTCGTTAAGCCTTTCGATCTTGAAAATGGGCCGCTATGCCGCTTTGCATATCTTCATACCCTAGATGGTGATTACTTCCTAGCAGATATTCACCACCTGATCTTTGATGGTTCATCTATGAAGCCATTCTTAGGTAAGATCGACCTGGTTTACCAGGGATACCAGATTGAGGAAGAAAGCCTTAACCTATTCGACATGGCAGCATACGGCAGAGAGCCAAAGAGTGAAAAGGCAAAAAAGGAATTCCAGACCTTCTTCGATAAAGCATTTGAAGGAATAGATACAGATTCAAAGCCTCTTCCTGATCAAACCTCTGATGAGGAAGGAATCGGCTACTATACATTAGATTTTAACCTTCCAGGGGTAGAGGACTATGCAAATGATGAAGGCGTTAGCCCTAACGCTATTTTCCTTTCAGCATTTGGATATGCCCTTGGAAAGTTCAATGGAACAAATCACAGTTTCTTCACTACCTGCCACACAGGTAGAAAGGATCTTAGACTTCACGACTCTGTGGGAATGTTCGTAAGGACCATACCTATGCCTTGTAAGTTTAATCCTGACATGGCTGTAGATCAGTTTGTAAAGGACACCTACGATAACTACTACATGGCTACCAAGAACGACTGCATTCCTTATGGAAAGCTGGTAGCAGAGTACGACCTAGGCATGGACGTTTCTTTCATCTACCAGTCCAGTCTGCTTGGTGATGTTACCATCGACGGAAAGAAAGCGAAAGTGGACCTGCTAGATGAAGACATATCCATTTCAGAACTTGAATACATGCTTATGGAAGGTCCTGATGGCTACCGCATTACAGTTCACTATCTAAAGTCTTCATACACTGAAGGTCTAATCGATAGCCTGACTAAGATGTATGTGGAGATTCTAAAGAATATGCTTACTGCAGATAAGCTAAAGGACATCAGGCTTTGCAATGAAGAGACAATACAGCTTTTGTCTAAGTTTAACGATACTAAGCAGCCATATCCTGACAAGAAGACTATCGTTGAGCTATTCAAGGAAACTGTAGAAAAGTACCCTGACCTTGACTGCGTAGTATATGAAAAGAATCACTATACCTATGCACAGGTTGATGAGATTACAGATAGACTGGCAGGCTGCCTGAGAAAGAAAGGCGTGGAAAGAAACAAGGCGGTAGGAATCCTTATCCCTCGTTCAGAATACATGCTGATTTGCGCTCTAGGAGTGCTAAAGGCAGGGGGAGCTTACGTTCCGCTAGACCCAAGCTATCCTCCTGAAAGACTTAACCTTATGGTTAATGACTCAGGTGCAATGATGCTTCTAACTACTGCTGAGCTTAGCCCAATAATTGAGGAGGGCTTTACAGGAGAGAGAATGATGATCGATGAGATTCCTTCTTTACCACCTCTTGATGTTGACCTTCCTATGCCTGGCATTAACGACCTATTCATCCTTTTATATACTTCCGGTTCTACTGGAACTCCAAAGGGTGTAATGTTCTGTCACAGCAACACCATGGTTACAGCTGCTTGGGCTAGACGTTTCTATGACCTAGGGCCTGGAGATTGTTTTACCGCATACGCAAGCTATGGCTTTGATGCCAACGTATTCGATACTTATCCAGCAATAACATCAGGTGCAACCCTTCACATCATCTCAGATAGGGTGCGCTTTGACCTACTTGCCCTAACCGACTACTATAACGAAAACAAGATTACACACTCTGTAATGACCACTCAGGTAGGTAGGCAGTTTGCTCTTATGGGCGGCTCCAAATATTTAAAGTGCTTATCTGTAGCAGGGGAAAAGCTTACACCTCTTGACCCTCCAAAGGGCTTCAAACTATATAACTTCTATGGCCCAACTGAAGGATCAATTTTATCAAATTTCTTCTATATAGATAAGTACTACAAGGATGTTCCTATCGGAAAGCCTACAGATAACACCAAGCTATACGTGGTTGATGAAAACGAACATCTGCTTCCACCAGGAGCAACCGGTGAACTTTGGATAGCAGGTCCTCACGTAACCAAGGGCTATCTAAACCGTCCTGAAAAGACTGCCCAGGCTTATGCCATGAATCCTTTCATCCTAGATAACGGCTACGAAAGGATCTACAAGACTGGGGATGTTGTCCGTCTACTTCCTGACGGAAACTACCAATTCGTAGGAAGAGCTGACGGCCAGGTTAAGGTAAGAGGCTTTAGAGTTGAGCTTACTGAAGTGGAAGAGATCATCAGAAGATTCCCTAGAATCAAGGATGCAACAACAGCAGCCTTTGATGATCCTGCAGGAGGAAAGTTCGTGGCAGCCTACGTGGTTTCAGATGAGATCATCGACATAGATGCCATGAACAAGTTCATAGCAAGTGAAAAGCCGCCATACATGGTTCCTGCAGTAACAATGCAGATAGATGAGATTCCTCTTAACAGAAACCAAAAGGTGGATAGAAAGGCTCTTCCTAAGCCTGAAAGAAAGGTTAAGGATCTGGTTAAGCCAAAGAACGACGTTCAGCAGCACATCTACGAGATAGTAAGGAACGTAATAGGCCACGATCAGTTTGGAATCAGCACCGACCTATTCGAGGAGGCTGGCCTTACTTCCATAGCGACCCTAAAGCTAAATGTAATCCTTGGTAAAGAGTTCGGTACAAACGTAAGATTAGAGGACATTAAGGAACACAATACCGTTGAAAAGCTGGAAGGTTTCCTTCAAGGTGCAAAGAAGGTTAAGAAGTACGCTCTTTTAGAGGACTACCCTATCACCGAATCTCAGATGGGTATCTTCTTTGAATGGAGTAAAAATCCTACCAACATGACATACAACATTCCGCTTCTACTTAAGATAGACGATGAAGTGGATATTAAGAAGCTGGAAAAGGCCCTTGAAAAGGCAGTAAACGCCCATCCATATCTAAAGGCTGCCCTGTTTGCCGACGATAATGGAAACATCAGGGCAAAGAGAAACGATAAGCAAAAGCCTGTAATTAATAAGGTAATCGCAGACGAACTTCCAGAGCTAGTTAGACCGTTTAACCTACTAGAGGATACCCTTTACAGAATCGCCATCATATATGTTAAGCGCGAAAGATTCCTGTTCATGGACTGCCACCACATAGTAAGCGACGGTACCAGCCAGGCAATTCTTCTTGAAGATATTAACAGAGCCTATGCTGGAGAAACCATTGAAAAGGAAAACTATACAGGCTTTGAAGTTGCTCTAGATGAAGAAGCAGCAAGAAAAGGCCCTGCATACGCCAAGGCCAAGGAATACTACGACAGTATCTTTACAGGATGTGAACCTGACTGTCTTCCTCCAAAGGCTCCTGAGGTAAATAAGAAATGTACAAAGACCTTTACAAAGAGCTCCAATCTTAAGGTTGACCAGTTCATAAAGGAAAAGGGGCTAACCGAAAACGCATTCTTTAACGCTGCCTTTGGATACGTGCTTCATCATTACAGCTTAAAGGAAGATTCGGTTTATACAACAATATATAACGGAAGAAATAGCTCCCTTCTTGCTTCCTCAGTATCCATGCTGGTTAAGACAATGCCTGTCCTTCTAAAGATGGACGGCCAGCTTAAGGTATCTGAATACCTAAAGGATTCTCAAAAGCAGCTGATGGATAGCATGGCAAACGACATATATTCCTTTGCTGAGATTTCAAACGCCTACGGAATCCATTCAGACATCCTATTCGCTTACCAAGGCGAAGGCTTCATTAGGCCTGAGCTTTGCGGAAAACCTGCCGAGATAATTGACCTAGGCGGAAACATTGCTAAGGCACCAATAACCATCCAGGTTAATAAGACTTCTGACGGCTTTACATATCACGCTGATTACAGGGGAGATATGTTTAACGCTGACCTAATTTCAAACATGATAGATGCCTTAGATGAGGTTTGCTATCAGTTTATGGAAAAGGAAGATCTAAAGGATGTTTCCCTTCTTTGTGATGAAAGGAAACTTCAGTTAGATGGAATAAACGATACAAAGGTAAGCTACGAGGATGTAACCTGCCATAAGATGTTTGAAGACTATGTAAAGGATAATCCTGATCAGCTTGCAATCATAGCTGATGGAAAGTCTCTAACCTTCGATAGACTTAATAGACTTGCTAACAGGATTGCATACTCCTTAATATCCCTAGGAGTTAAGAAGGATACGATAGTGGGAATAATGCTGGATAGAACCATCGAGCTAGATATGGCTCAGCTCGGTATTCTAAAGGCTGGAGCAGCCTTCCTAGGCCTTCTTCCAAACTATCCAGACGATAGAGTGGACTTCTGTCTAAGGGACTGCGATAGTCCGCTTATCATCACCACTGAGTCCATCAAGAGATCTAGACCAGCTTTATTCAGTCAGGATAAGCCTTACAAGGTGGTCACTGTAGAATCTCTTGTACAAAACGATAAAGAAACTAATCCTAATTTGGACATTTCAACGGATAGCCTTTGCTACTGCATATACACCTCAGGTTCAACTGGAAGACCTAAGGGAGTAATGATAGAGCACCGCAACATGGTATGCGTCGCTCACCCAGCTGCCACCGATTACAGATGGTACTGGGGTAAGGATAGCGGCAAGGTATGCCTTGCAATTAGCTCCATATCCTTCGACATGTCCATCATGGATAACCTGACCATGCTTATGACAGGTCACACCGTATGCATGGCAACGGATAGAGAAATACATAACCCTAACCTACTTAGGGACCTTATGCTAAGGAATCACGTTCAGGTTATGGCAGCCACTCCATCATTCCTAATGGGAACTTTCCTTTCAGAGGAATTCGAGCCTGTCATCCAGAACCTGACAAGCCTTTGCTCAGGTGCTGAAGCCTTCCCTATCGCCCTTTACGAGGGACTAAAGAAGGTAAATCCTGATCTGGTAATACTTAACTGCTACGGCCCAACAGAGTGCTCTATCACCTGCTGCTGTAAGCATATCTCTTCACCTAACCAGGTTACAATAGGCAGACCTAACGCAAACACATCCTTCTACGTAATGGATAGTTCAGGTAACGTGCTTCCTCCTTACGCTCTAGGAGAGCTTGTAATAAGCGGAAAGCTGGTAGGCAGAGGCTACGTAAAACTTCCTGAGAAGAATAAAGAGGTATTCTTTGAAATGGATGGCGTTCCTTGCTACCGCACAGGAGACGTGGTTAGATTTGCTGAAAACGGAGAAGTTCAATTCTTCGGAAGAAGGGATAACCAGGTTAAGCTTCGCGGCTTTAGAATCGAGCTTGATGAAATTGAAAAGTGCATGGCTTCCTATCCAGGAGTAAAGATTACCAAGGTAATAGTTAGAAATAACGGAAACGAGGACTACCTAGCAGGTTTCTTCACCGCAGCAAATGAGGTGGATCTAACTGACCTGACCAAGCACCTAAAGGACTCACTAGCCCACTACATGGTGCCAGATGCTCTGATGCAGCTAGACGCTATGCCTCTTACTCCTAACGGAAAGATAGATAAGAATAACCTGCCAGACATTCAAAGAAGTGAAAGAAAGGGTAAAAAGCGCGCACCTAAGAAGTCTTTAGAAGAGATGCTTTGCGTAATGTTTGCTAAGGCTCTTGGACTTGAAGAGTGCTATGCTGACGACAACTTCTTTGAACTAGGCGGAACTTCACTTACCGCTTCCAAGGTGGTAATGCAGCTAATGTCAAAGGGAATAGACATCGAGTATCAGTACATATTCGATAACCCTACTCCAGAGTCGCTGGCAAGCTACATCGACTCTCTAAGTAAGACCAGCAAGGCTAAGGAAGAAACCACAGAAAGCCAGCTTGAGGTTTTAGAAAAGAACAGTCTAGAGTATGCTTCTCAGGTTAAGAGAAAGCCTCTAGGAGATGTACTTTTAACAGGATCCCTAGGATTCTTAGGAGTACACATTCTAAAGGAACTTTTAGAAGAAGATGGCCATATCTACTGTCTAATTAGGGATGGAGAAGGTATGGAAGCTAGTGAAAGACTTGAAAAGAGATTCCAGTACTACTTCAGCGAAGATTATGACCACGATAAGGTTTCCGTCATAAAGGGAGATATTACAGACGATGGTCTAAAGGATGTCCTAAAGGGCGTAGCCTTTGATACCCTTATCAACTCAGCTGCCTGCGTAAAGCACTACGCTGCCGATGATGTACTTGAAAGGATCAATGTTTTAGGCGTAAAGAACTTAATCGGTATAACTCAGGAAAAGGACGCTAGGATGATTCAAATATCCACAGTATCCATTCCTGGAATTCATACGGACGAGACATATAGGCAGAACCTTGAAATGCATGAGAGTCAGCTATTCGTAGTAGACGATATGGACAACAAGTACGGCATATCCAAGTACCACGCAGAGCTTGCTATGTTCGATGCAATAAAGGCTGGAATGGATGGTAAGGTAATTCGTGTAGGTAACCTGATGGGTCGCCACAGCGATGGCAAGTTCCAGATCAACCTTGATACCAACGCATTCCTAAACGGCATTCGTGGATTTGCAACCATAGGTAAATGTCCAATAAGCCATGCTACAGACCCTATGAGCTTCTCACCTATAGACCTTACAGCAAGGGCTATAGTGCTGCTTTCCGGAACTAACAGACAGTTTACCGCCTTCCATGCGGACAACCGTTTTAGCTTCGATGAATGGCAGCTAATAGAAGCAGTAAACAAGTGTGGCATAAAGATTACTCCTGTAGATGATGAAGAGTATTACCAAGATTACTACCGCATGCTGGGAGATGAAAGGGTAAACTCAAGGTTATCTGGTCTAATGACAAACGATAGGCCTGACCTTCACGCCGTTAAGACCAATAACGACTTTACAACTAACATTCTTTACAGATTAGGCTTTGCATGGCCATTTATGGATATACCTTATCTTATGAGGGCTATTTCAAGCTTACAAGAAGAGGACTTTTTCAAATGATAACAGTGTACTATGCTGATGCGCCAAAAGACGCTTATGAAAAATATGTGGATAGGCTTTCTCCTTCAAGGAGGGAGAAGGCCTCTTCCTTTAAATTTTTAAACGACCAAAATATGTCGGTAACTGCAGGCCTTTTAATAGACGAATATCTAAAGACCATGGGCCTTAGGGAAAAGGATATGGAGTATGAGGGCGTAAAGCCAAGGTTTAAAGACTTATCCCTTTTCTTTAACATATCCCACTCCAAGGGCAAGGTTATGGTGGCCTTTTCAGATAAGGAGATTGGCTCAGACATTGAGGTCATAGAAAAGGAAGACCTAAAGGTAGCAAAGCGTTTCTTCTGCGAAGAGGAGTATGAAGTAATAAAGGAAGACCCTTCATATTTCTTCAGATTTTGGACCTTAAAGGAGAGCTACATCAAGTTTACCGGTGAAGGCCTAAGGCTTCCTTTAAACAGCTTTAAAATCCAATTTAAAGACGATAAGCCATATATGGATGGTGTATTCCTTAAGGAACTTGACCTGTTTTCAGGTTACAGAGCCTCCATATGTGCTGAAAAAGAAGATGAAATTACATTAAAAAAAGTGGCTATTTTTTAGCCACTTTTACTGTTTTTGTTAGAAGCCAGTCGCACCAATCCTTGTAACAAGAAGCGTATGGATGAACTCCATCTCCTGTTAGATCGATGGTCAGTGCTCCGTTTTCGTCATCGAATATATCGTTTGGATTGATATAGAATATTCTTCTGTTATCCGCTATACTTCTTTGACGCATGTTTACGCTTTCCAGGGCCGCGTTGTTTATTCTCTGATCTGAATCGGATTTAGCCTTGGTTACGTGAAGGTTTGCGCTTATGAAAATTATTGCATCTGGATTTAGTTTGTGAATCTTTTCTACAAGCTTCTTGTATGCCTGTTCAATCTCCTTTAGATCTCCGCCTAATTCGTTGATTCCCATCATCAGGTAGATCTTGCCGTACTTGTACTTGGCTAGTAGATCATCTAGATAGTATGTTCCCTTGTCTCCTACCTGAACCTGTGTCTTAGGCAAGTTCCAAATGCTCATTCCTACGTTGCTGAAGAAATCTGCATTGTCGAAGTATCCGTAGTAGTCCAGTCCTACAGTTCTGGAGTCTCCAATGAACAGAGCATCGTCCATGTATTCCTTGCCGGATTTTACAAACTTAGCGTTGTACTTAATATCCTCTGCTCCGTCTTGAACCAGTTCTACCGCCTCGATTAAATACTCCTGTGTTGCCTGATCTAGCTGCTCGCTTTCCCCACCAAACAATGCTGGGCCCTTATTGAACAGCATAACCACCAGCGCTAGGAATACGGTGATTACTATGGCTATTAAAAAGCAATGTTTAAAAAGATATGATTCTCTCATATATATCTATCCTCAAATTAAAATCTAAAGTACATAAATGGGTCATTTAGGCCGATGTATAGGCAGTATACGCTTGCCCAGAATATTACTAGAAGGACTAATGCTCCTAGAGGTGCCTTCTTTGGCCTTTCAAATATCCTTCTTGGAAGTGATGTACACATAATGAAGCATATTGCAAGAAGTACGCCGTACTGGCTTAGATACTGCATGAAGTCGCCTTGTACTATTTCAAAAGGCACATGACTTGTACCTATAAGTCTTGAAATATATACCCCGATCTTTCCTATATCATCTATTGCAAATACCATCCATGATAGAGGTATTAGAAGCGCCATATATATGTGACCAATAAACTTATGACTATCCATAAACTTCTTTAGCCACTTCTTTTCCAGGGCGATGATTGCAAATAGCAGTAAGCCCCAAATGATGAAGTTCCAGCCTGCTCCGTGCCAGATACCTGTCAAAAGCCATACTATTAGCAGGTTAAGGTAAGTTCTCTTTTCACCCTTCCTGTTTCCTCCAAGAGGAATGTATACGTAGTCCTTAAACCAAGTACCTAGTGTGATGTGCCATCTTCTCCAGAACTCTGTCATGGTTACCGATTCGTACGGATGATCGAAGTTATCTGGTAACTTAAATCCCATCATCTGACCTAGGCCTATGGCCATAAGTGAATAGCCGTAGAAGTCGAAGTAAAGCTGGAAGCTGTAGGCGAATATTCCCATCCACGCTACTGGAGTGGAAATACTGTCGTATCCTACCGCTGTAATGTCGTTCCAAAGGCCGCCAATCTGGTTAGCTAAAAGAACCTTTAGACCTAGTCCTTCTACGAAGGTCCTTAGGCCGTAGTCTATGGATTCTAGGGACATCTGTCTATGGAAAATCTGGCCCTTAATATCTTTATACTTTGTGATAGGTCCTACCATCAGCTTGGGGAACATTGTTAGGTACATTCCGAAGTTGAAGATTGACTTTTCAACTAGCCCCTTATCCCTGTATACATCTATCAGATAGGATATTGCCTGGAAGGTGTAAAAGGATATTCCTACAGGAAGTACCAGTCCTTCTAGGCCAAATACGAATGCCGCATATTTAAAAACAAAAAGCCATCCCAGGTTGTACACTATTCCTGCTATTAAAAGAGGTCTCTTCGGCATGCGGTCTATTGCTATCATCCTTCCGAATATGAAGTTGATCAGCACCGAAAATACCAGTAAAAGTAGGTACTCTGGATGGTCTAGTGATCCGTAGTAATAGAAGGCAAGGCTAGCTACAAATATCCATAGATTTCTGAATTTTTCGGGTAGCAAAAGTAGCCCTATTATTGTTAGGGGTAGAAATATGAATATGAATTGTATACTGCTAAATACCACTATAAATTCTCCTTACCTTTTCGGTTACATACATAGTAATTGTACCCCATTTTATACCTATTGTGAAGACCTTTTAGGCTTTAATAATTGGCAGTTTTATCATATAATATATGTATAAGGAGAAATGTTATGAAGGATTACAAGAAACTACAAAACGGAAGCGATATTAGAGGTAAGGACCTGACAAAGCTAGAGGCCTATGACCTAACCCTTGGCTTTGCTAAGTGGCTATGTCTAAAGACGGGAAAAGCTCCTTCGGCTTTAGTCTTTGCCGTAGGTCACGACTCCAGGGAAAGTGGTCCTATGCTAAAGGAAGCGGTTATTGAAGCTTTCACTTCCATAGGAGCTACGGTTTACGATGCAAAGCTAGCATCAACCCCTGCTATGTTTATGGCTACCGTTTTTGAAGAATACATGGTGGACGGTTCAATCATGATTACAGCAAGCCACCTGCCGCAAGATAGGAATGGATTTAAGTACTTCTCTAAAGAGGGAGGCTTAAACAAGGAGGACATAGCAAAGATCATAAAGTATGCTGAGGAAGGAGTAAATCTTCCAAAGGCTAGCGGCAAGGTGATAGTTTCAGACCTTATGGATAGATACGCATCTCACCTTAGAAATCTAATCAAAGCTAAGGTACCTTCCCTTGAAGGCCTTAAGATAATGGTTGATGCAGGTAACGGTGCAGGAGGCTTTTACGCCCATAAGGTTCTTAAACCTTTAGGGGCAGACGTTTCATCAAGCCAGTTCTTAGAACCTGATGGATCTTTCCCTAACCACGTTCCTAACCCTGAGGATAAGGATGCAATTGCTAGTGCCTGCAAGAGGGTTAAGGAAACTGGGGCAGACCTTGGCCTAATCTTCGACACCGATGTGGATAGGGTAGCTGCCATAGATAGAAACGGAAATGAGATTTCAAGGGATAGGATAGTGGCTCTTGCTGCTGCCCTAATTGCAGTTGAATATCCTAAAACTACAGTGGTTACAGACAGCATCACAAGCCCTGAGCTTACCCAGTACCTAGAGGAATGCCTAGGACTAAAGCACCTTAGATACATGAGGGGATACAGGAATGTTATCAACAAGGCTATAGAGCTTGGCGATAGCCAGCTAGCCATCGAGACCAGCGGCCACGCTGCATATAAGGAGAACTACTTCCTTGACGATGGGGCATACCTTGCTACAAAGATAGTGATAAAGGCTGCTCAGATAGGAGATATTTCCTGCATGATAAGCCCGCTTAAGATGCCTCTAGAATCAATAGAAAAGAGATTCCCAATTAAGGATATGGACACCGTTTTATATAACCTTGAGCACTGGGATAAGATAGATGGTAAGAGTATTAAACTTGTTACACCAAACTACGAGGGAGTTAGACTAGAATTTGACATGCCAGGCCTAAAGGGCTGGTGTCTACTTAGAAAATCTTTGCACGACCCTATCATGCCTTTAAACGTTCAGGTAAGCGAGGGAAACTGCGATAAGATTTTAGAAATGCTTGAAGATATAATAAAGGACCAATCATAAGATTGGTCCTCTTTCATTTAATTAAAGTTCTTTAACTTCTTCTTCGCCGCTCATCATACGAGCTGTACCTGAAGCAAGTGCTTCCATTTCCTTTTCACCTGGCATTAATACAACCTTGCCAATGTGTCCGCAGTATTGCTTGATCCAGTCTACTAAAGGCTTTGATCTTGCTAAACCACCAGTTAAGATGATTGCATCTACCTTACCTTCTAGTGCGCAAGATAATCCAGCGATTGACTTAGCAGCTTGGAATCCCATAGCCTTGTAAGCTAGGATTGACTTTTCGTCTCCTGCAAGTACGTTGTTTTCGATTTCGAAGCAGTCCTTAGTTCCTAGGTATGAGTAAAGTCCACCCTTACCTGCAACTAACTTCTTCATATCTTCTTCTGTGTGCTTTCCGTCGAAGCAAAGTTGAATAAATAGTAGTAGAGGAACTCCGCCTGATCTTTCAGCAGCCATAGGACCATCGTCGTATGCAGCTGTATCGATAACCTTGCCGCCCTTCATAGCTGAGCAAGTGATTCCGCCGCCCATGTGGCAGATGATGAAGTTAAG
>JAKSSK010000001.1 GCA_024403135.1 Clostridia bacterium | reverse complement strand
CTGATGATACTTGGTGGGAAGCTGCCTGGGAAAGTAGGACGTTGCCGGTTTTTTAGGCCCCATGGTCAAGCGGTTAAGACATCGCCCTTTCACGGCGGTAACTCGAGTTCGATTCTCGATGGGGTCACCATAATATGCGGGATTGGCGGAATTGGCAGACGCACTAGATTTAGGTTCTAGCGGGCGACCGTGGGGGTTCAAGTCCCTCATCCCGCACCACTAAGACATCCAATAGGATGTCTTTTTTACTAATACGGGAGAAAATTATGGACAGAAAAACTAGAAACAATATACATGTTATTGTATCCTTCCTTTTGTTGATCGCAGCCCTAATATTTGTGGTGGTAGGACTGATGGATCATAGTGATTCGGCTAGGCCTTTCATTGGAGCATTGGTATGTATTCTTTTATCCAACATATTCAATCTATTTAGAAAGAAGGATAAGTAGATGAATAGAGTAACTTTAAAGGAATTAAACATGAACTCTAGGCAGGAGGTAATATCTTTCCTTAAGAAACTATGGAGTGAGGAAGAGGTAGACTGTCCATTCTGCGGAGAGAAATTAGAACTACTACATAAAAAAGCAAAGAAGGATAATTCTGACTGGCAGTGCAAGAGGTGCAACAAGACCTTTAAGGCACTGTATTTACTAGATGAATTAAATGACAAATTATAAGAGGCTCTGGAGCCTTTTTTAGTTTGCATAAATATACCTTTGGTGGTAAAATATTTACGTGATTTATTTAAACGTTAAGGAGATTTTTATGAGAAAGTACACAGAGAAATTAGTTACAATTTTGCTTTCTGTGGCCTTAGTGTTTACTGTTGCGGTTCCGTCATTTGCGGCAGAACCTGATCCAACTGTTAAGCACTACAGCGACTACTGCTGCATAGGCGATAGCGTAGCTGCAGGCTATGGAATTAATGGCAATGGAGCAAATGATCTACAGTACAACAACTTCCCAGATAGCCAGGGTGGAAACAACCCATGGGGAGGCTGGGGAGGCTGGGGAGGCTGGGGAGGCTGGAACTCAAACCTTCCTAAGGCTCACTTTGGCGTATGCGATAACGCATTCCCAGGACTAGTTCGTGATGCTGTAGACGCAAGATACCACAGCTTAACATGCGTAGGACTTCAGTTAGTTGATGCCCTATGGATGTTAGGAGACTATGATGAAGAATACGACTATGAGGCAGGCCGCGATTACCACTATAACATTGCATTCTCACCTCAGAGATGGGATTCAATAGAATACATGCATGACTCAGGCGAAGCTCAGGAATATATTCGCCAGTCAAGCCTTGTAACAATATATATTGGATCTAACGACCTATTCACATATCCAAAGAATGTGGCAACGGCAAACGGCAGCCTAGACCTAGACCTACTTCTAAAGCTTGTACCAGAAGGATATGAGAAGTTCGTAACTGGATATCCTAAGCTTATCCAGAGAATTAAGCAGCTAAATCCAACATGCGACATCGTTCTAGTAGGGCTATATAACCCATACCAGAAGCTTAGCATTACAGATGACGGGGATAACATAGTTGGCTCAATAGCCTCCGTATACCTTCAGTATGCTAACTCAAAGCTAAAGTATTGGGCTTCCCACTACGGATGTAAGTATGCTGACATATTCAAGGTTGGAGATGCATTTGAATCAATCAACGTAACTAGCGAAGGATTCATCCAGCAGTTCAACAACTTAGACAACCATCCAAGGGCAGACGGACATCAGTATATTGCAGATCAGATTCTATCTCAGCTTCCAGGACCTGAAAAGCAGATATCTAAGCCAAAGAATGGATTAATCCGTCTTGAATTAAATAGTTTCGATGCAGGAAATATTACATTCAGACCTTCAGGAAAGGGCTGGACACTTAGAAATCCTTTAGGCCAATACATTTGCTACGACAAGAAGGCTGGAATTGTTCTTAGAGAAAAGAACCCTACAGTATGGAAATATAACGGGGGACTTTATACAACAACTAAGAACAAGAACGACAAGACTGTTTACCACTATCTAAAGTATGGTGATGACAAGTTTAAGGCAGCAAAGAAGAAGGTTAAAGCAACCTTCTATGTAGCAAACTAATTAGGTAAAGAGGAGAACATAAATGAAGAATATATTTAAAAAAGTACTCAGCTTGGCATTAGCCTTGACTATGGTGTTCACCTTAGCACCTATGTCATATGCTGATCCACCAGAAGACACTAGTACATATTTAGTATTTACATCAGATATACATAACGCTTCAAATGACAAGAGCGTGGATAGATTAGATGGCTGGCTTAATGCTGTAGCAGCAAAAGAAGGCGTTAGTCAGTATGAATACCTTGGCGTATGCGGAGATATTGCATCAAATACAGATGCAAATAACTACTGGAAAAACGTACAGACTGTAGTAGATAAAGTAAACGCTAACGAACACGTTACTCAGGCTGTATATACCAACGGTAACCACGATGCTGGTTCACCAGGTAATGCAACAGAAAGCGTTACAGTTTGGAAAGAAAACTACAAGCAGATTGGCGAAGCAGTAAAGGATGACGATTACATCATCTACTGTTTTGGTGCAAAGACTGGCACTCAGGAAATAACTGAGGGAGATATTGCGACTTTAAGTGAATATCTAGAAACTGCACCAACAAACATCCCAATCTTTATACTTTCTCACTATCCATTACATAAATTTAGTAGCCGTGACACTAAGAACAAGGAAAAGGTAATTGAGTTATTAAATAGCTATCCAAACGTTATCTTCCTATGGGGACATAACCACAGTGAAGCGGATACTCACTACGATAAAGTAACTAGAGACTATATAGACGATACTCCAATTAACTTCACATATGCAGCAGCAGGCTGTATGTGTGACCAAGAATATTCTGGCGGTAACAGCGCTAAGATATTCGGTAAGGGTATGACTGTAAAGATCGATGGTAGCAAGGTTACCATGACCTACTACAATCTACAGAATGTACCATTTGGTGAAACTACTATTGACATCAATGCTACACAAACTGAAACTCACTACAAGAAGGTTGATCAGATTCAGGATGGTCACATGTATGTACTTGTTAATAACGGTAAGGCATTAGGTAGAGATGTTAATGAAGGATACACCAATACAACAGGATATGCATATTCTGGTTTTAATGGAGTAGACGTTGAAATATCTGGCGGATACATACAATCCGAAGTAACTTCAGATATTATCTGGACAGCAGAGGGCATGGAAAATGGCTTTGCATTTAAGACTCCAGATGGAGACTACCTATCTGCAACATACAATAATAACGGAAACCCTAAGGGTGGATATATTAGCCTTGCTGATGAACAGCACCAGTGGCAGTATCAAAACGGTAATCTAAGACACGTATCTACAGATAAGTACTTAGCTTACGATACAATCCAGGATGCTAACCAGGGTATACAGTCTGGTAATGCAGACCTATTCACACTTCGTTCATTAGGTAATGCAGATAAGATCACTATCTATGAAGCAGATAGCACTGTAGCACCTGTAGCATTTAACTACTTCTGCGTAAAGACCAATACACTTGAAGAAGGTGACTATGTATTTACTGTAGGAGACTATGGACTTGCTAAGACACAAGGTGGATTGGTAACAGTTTTTGGTGATGTAATAACTAAGGGCGCTAAGATGGCTATGCTTTGCCATGTTTCAGCAGTTGATGGTGGATATAAGATTACCTATGGCGAAGATGTAATTGCTGAAAAGGTGACTCAAGAAGGAGATGCACTTAAGACAGCAGATAATAAGTATCTAGCTATGGGAGATAATGCAACATTTACTCTTTCAGACACTTCTGCCGATTTAGGTATGTTTAAGGCTACACCAAACTTCAGCATCAAGTATGTTGCAAAAGATGGACTAGGTACTGTTTCTAGAGCAGCAGATCCAATCAATGCTAGACATCTAAAGCCTACTGGTTCAAAAGCAACAGCTAGTACTGGATACAAGTTCGTAAACTGGACAGATGAAGAAGGAAACGTAGTATCTGAAGACGCTAATTTCACACCAACTGAAGTTAAGGAAGCAACATATACAGCAAACTTTGTTGAAGCAGACAAAGTTCAGATTTCATATGAAGCAGCTGATTCACATGGAACTGTAAACGTTGCTAGCGAAATGGTTGCTCCAATCACTGGTAGTCCATATGGATCAACAGCAATAGCTAATGAAGGCTATCACTTTGTTAACTGGACAAAGGGTAGTCAGGTGGTTTCAACCGATGCTCACTTCGTACCTACAAAGGGTAATAGCGGTATCTTTGAAGCTGCTACATACAAGGCAAACTTTGAAAAGGACCCTGAATGCGTAATAGATAAGGCCGCTGCTGTAGGTGATGGTACATTTAGAATGTACTTTAACGGCAAGGAAACAGGCACTCTATACGATATTAAGTACGTAAGTAACAACTGGACTATCTACGACAAGGCTCAGAAGCAGTATGTTGGATTTGAAAACGGCAAGATCAAGTACATGGATAACCTATATCTATGGAAATATGACGGCGGTTTCTACACTAACGTTACTTCATACAAGAGCGGCAAGGTAGTAAACGATATCCTAGAGCTTACTTCATACTACATGACAATCTCTAATGGAGCACTTGCTGTAGGAACTAAGGTAGTAGATGTTACACTTAAGCAGCACTTTGAATTCCAAGAACATCTCCCTGAATTCTATGAGTATGTGGATAACGGAGATGGAACACATGACGTTGTATGCTCAGTATGTGGTGAAGTAATTAGAACTGAAAACCACGTATTTGATTCTGACGATGATGCATGTAAATGCGGTGCTAAGAATAATGCATACGTAGGCGTTATAGGGGTTAATGTTGCAGTAGTAAAGAAGGAAGTTACTAAGAAATTCTTAATCTTCTTTACTAGAAATGTAACAACTTACGACGTACAGATAATTGTTAAAGGAAGCAATGTATCTAAATCTAAAGTAAAATATAGCTTAAATGGTCGTACATGGACTAGGGGTACAAAGTATGGCACTATTCTCCCTGTAGAGAGAATGTATGTCAAGGTAACAGATGAAATAGGTAAAGTTACTAACTGGGTATATGATGGTGAAAATACATATCCTGTAGTTGAAGACGACGAATATTAAAGATTTTATGCTGCAGCCAAATTGGCTGCGGCATTTTTCTTTAAAGTGTGGTATACTAATCCTATGGAAAAGAATTGGTTCAAACGAAACATTGCGAATATTATTACTAGTCTTAGAATAGTTGGAACTATCCTTATGCTAATTTTCCCTACATTTAGCAAGGGCTTCTTTATCTCCTACACATTTGCAGGAGCAACTGATGCCATCGACGGAACAGTAGCAAGAAAGACAGGTACAGTATCTAAGTTTGGATCAAAACTTGATTCAGCTGCAGACCTGTTCTTTTTCCTTTCCATGATTGCAAAGCTATTCACAAAGATAGTTGCAGCACTTCCAAAACCAGTAGTATGGATACTTGTAGGCATTTTGGTATTAAGAATATCCTACTACATATATTTTGGAGTTACTCAGCATAGATTCGTTTCTAACCACATCTATCTAAACAAGGCTACAGGATTCTTAGCATTCTTTACGCCTTACTTACTGCAAACGGCAGCATTTACACCGTATGCGGTTTTAATGTGCTTAATTATGGTATCTTCACTAGTAGTAGATACCCGTATAAACATTTTACAGAAGAACGCCCAGTAGGGTGTTTTTTACGTTGGAGAATATTATGAAGGAAAAGAGCATTGTGGCAATAGTGCCATGCGTTAGTTACGAGGACTCATACGAAGCCTTAAAGAAGGGCATCAAGCTTTTAGGAGGAATATCTAACTTCGTAGATATTAATAAAGAGATACTGGTAAAGACCAATATGCTTTCCAGTGCAAGCCCAGAGAAGGCAATTACATCTCATCCAAAGGTGTTTGAGGCAATGGTTAAGTGCCTTATGGATGAAGGAGTAAAGGACATAACATACGGCGATTCATCTGGTAGTCCTGGGGCTAAGATGCTTGATGTAGCTAAGACCTGCGGCATATATGCAGTAGGTGAAAAGTATGGCCTTTCGCCAGCAGACTTTGATGGACACTTTAAGTGTGCTAATGCTGATGGGATAATTGCTAAGTCCTTTGAGCTATGCAATGCTGCAAGGACTGAGAATATTATTGAGATATGCAAGATGAAGACTCATGCCTTAGAGAATATAACTGGGGCTGTAAAGAACCAGTATGGTTTTGTCTATGGGGCTCACAAGGCTAAGGGACATGCAATATATCCAGACAGCAAGAAATTTGCAAAGATGCTGGTAGATCTAAACAAGAAGGTGAAGGTAAACCTACACGTAATGGATGGAGTAATTGCCATGGAAGGTAATGGACCTGCATCTGGTAATCCAACGCCTATGAAGGTGCTTTTGCTATCCACCGACCCTGTAGCTCTTGACAGTGCATTTGCAAGGCTAGTCTATCTAGACCCTATGTATGTACCGACCTGCGTAATGGGTGAAAAGTATGGTCTAGGCAGTATGGACTTTACAGTAGTTACACCAGATGGTGAAATGGACGCCGTCAAGGCAGCAAATGTTTATGGCAATCCCAAGTTTGATGTAAAGAGAAGAAAGACAAGCTTCTGGGGACTTAATGCAGTATCCAACCTTTACGATACTATTGTGGGGCAGCACTTTGAAAAGCCACTGGTAGATACTGAACTATGCATTGGCTGCGGCATATGTGAGGAAGTATGTCCTGTAGATGGAAAGGCAGTAAAGATTGTAAACGGAAAGGCTACATACACCTACAAGAAGTGCATTAGATGCTACTGCTGCCAGGAGATGTGTCCACAGAAAGCAATACGGAAGAAGAAATAGCGAAAATTGGACTCAAGTACAAAAATACCCACCTCAAATTGGTGTATTAATGGTACAAAAAACGTTGAAATTTCAACGATGTGGGGGGGGGTAAAGTGCACACAATAAAATACACAAAAAACATTGCAAAATTATGTAAAAAATGTTAATTTTAAGTCGTATGAGCATATATATTTTTTTTAACCTTAACACTATATATTAATTATTATGGAGGGGAGAAATGAAGAAGAGAATATTAGCATTATTCCTATCACTAGCAATGGTAGTAACCTTCATGCCGGCAATGGCATTTGCAGAAATCGGCGACAGTGCTTTTGCAATAGGTGACCAAGGTTATGCGACATTGCAAGAAGCAATTGGTGCTGTGGAATCAGGTCAAACTATTGTACTACAGAAGAATTCCACATCTGTAGGTGTATCCGTGCCATCGGGCAAGAATTTCATTCTAGATTTTAATGGCAAAACATTGACATTAAACAAACCTGGTGCAGGATCAACTGGGACCACAACAAACGGTTTCCAACTATTAAAAGATAGCACCATAGAATTTAAAAATG
The DNA here is from genome assembly GCA_024403135.1 of Clostridia bacterium. GTDB lineage: Bacteria > Bacillota > Clostridia > Peptostreptococcales > Anaerovoracaceae > JAKSSK01. The sequence continues at coordinate 97,735 of JAKSSK010000001.1, read as the reverse complement.
GTACTCTTAATGTTGACTCAAAAAACATAGAATCAACTTGGAATAAAAATGACCAAGAAAAGGGCATTGCATTATTGATTCAAAACTATGCAAATTTGACTTTAGATAATATGAAGATTGATGGTACTAATCTATCAAAAAACGGAAACACAAAAGTTCAAAGATATGTATTATCTAACTGCTACGGAGCTACTGTGCTTAAGAAAACTACCATTACGGCAGCAGAAAACGACTTCGCTTTCGATGTAGACTATCAAGTAAGTTCATATCCTGATGGTGCGCAAGTTACAGTCGATGCTGATTGTGAAATAGACGGACTAATTGATACAAACTATATGGAAGCACCTTCATCACTTACAATTAATGGTGGATCATTTACTGATTTAGCTACAGCTGCTAAGTATGCAGAAGATAAGGCTACAGTAAAGCTATTGAAGGACTCAGTTGGAGCTGGAATCAAGTTAGATAAAGCAAAAAACAAGAAGGAACTAACAATTGATTTAAACGGACATAAATATACAGCTAATAAACCGGTTGGTTCATCATCCACTGAGAATCAGGTTGCTCACTTTGACAAGAATTACACAGTAAATCTTAAAAACGGTACATTAGCAGCTTCAGAATTACCTCAAACAGATTCATATAAATTCCTTATCCAAAACTATAGTAACCTAACAGTAACAGATGTTGTATTAGATGGTGCTTTACTAAAAAATAATGGAACAGTTGTTTCTAATAACTGTGGCGAAGTAAAGTTATTAGGTAATACAAGCGTAAATGTACCAGCAGCAGGTGGAGTTGCTATAGATGCATCATGGTGGCCATCATATTATCCAGAAGGTGCACAGGTAGAAGTTAACACTACTGGCACAATCAACGGCTCTATTGAATATGGTTTTTACGGAAATGGCACTAGCATCACATTACCATGTTTAACTACATTAATTATAAAGAGGGGCGTATTCAATGGAGAACTTAATACCGTTAATGGCATAACCAATTACGAAACAGGCTTAACACCTGAACAATTCAATAATGCTATTAAGGGTAAAGTAGTTATCTATGGCGGTATATTCGCACAGGATGTAAAAGATTATGTTGCAGCTGGTTACGAATGTAATGAAGGAACTGATCATAAGTATTCAGTTGCTCCAGTAACAGGATCAGATATGCCTCAGGCAGAAATCGTGGGCAATGATATTGTTGTAAATGGCAATGTAGTTGAGTTATCTGGAACAGGTGTAGACGGTAAGACTGTTCAAGCTGATAAGAAAACTCAAGACACAATTAATGAAATATTAAGCAACACAGAAGTATTAGAGTACGCAGATGAAGATTCAGTTTCAGCTAAGGACGCAAAGGCTGCTTTAACTGCAGACGTAACTGATGAAACTGTAAGGGATGCAATAGAAACTGCAGTTGAGAAAAAAGAAGTTTCAGAAGCCCTTGTATTATCTGTTGCAGGAGCACAATTGGATAATGGTACGATTGTATCAATGATATTTGATGTAACACCAATCATTTATGTAACAGTAAATGATGTAACATATTCATCAGAATTATCTGGTACGTTAGATGAATACATCACATTCCGTTTACCTTTACCTAGTGATACTGAAGCAGGTACTGTAGTAAAGGTATACCATGAAGTAAGTGCAATAGAAAACTCATGTGCCATGGTAGAAGGTGGCTGTGCATATATCGAAGTTACTTCAAATCAATTCAGTAAGTATAAATATGAGTTAACTAAGGAACATGCAAATGCCGTTTCATATAAATCAGTTGGTAACGGTTCATGCATTGTTAAGGTTGGCAATAAAGTAATACCTACAGGTGGATATGTTGAAAAAGATACAAATGTTACAGTAGTTGCAACACCTGATTATGGATATCAGCTAGATACTATCACAGTAGATGGTCAAGCAATAACTGGAAACACATTCAAAATGGGTGATAAGGATGTAATGGTAAGTGTTACATTCAAAGAAAAAGAGAACACTGATGATGATTGTGATGTAGATAAGAAGATTAAGGCAGCAGTAGTAGTTGCAGCAGTAGTTGCAGCAGTTACTACAGCAGTTATCGTTGTTAAGGAAGTATTCGTACATAGCGTAAAGGTATGTGCAGTAGATAACGGTAGTGTTTCTGTAGATAAGAAGGTTGCTCTACTTGGACAAAAGGTACATATTACTGCTACTCCTAATGAAGGTTATGAAGTAGACAAGGTATATGTAAATGGCAAGGAAGTAGATTCCATGGATGTTAGAGTTCTTAAGGACACTAAGATCAAGGTAACATTCAAGGAACTTCCACCATTCGATGTAGATGAAGCTTTAGCTAACCTTGTAATTCGCTGCAACACTAACGTAGTAGCTGGTGGTACAGAAGTTTACACTACAGTTCTTGAAGGAAGTCTTGCTGAACTTAAGGCTAACGGATATTCCGTTACATACAAGTTCTATAGAAACAACAAGGCTAAAGGTACATTTAAGTATCTTGGTTCATCAGAGGATGGCAAGTTCCTAGATAATCTAGGAGAAAAGGGTAAGATGTACTACTACAGAGCTAAGTTAGTTGTAACTGATGCATCAGGTGAAGTTGTTAGCGTAACAGCTTTAAAGGATTGCAAATACGGAAACAGAAAAATGAGATAAAATGGAGTCTTCGGACTCCATTTTTTTCTTGTAGATATTAGGTGTAAATGTTAGAATATGTATGGATGTTTTATCACTTTAATAAAGAGAAAAGAGAGAGGAACTTATTAAAATGAAAGCTGATGCATTAAAGCAATACGGTATATTAGATACTGTAGAAATTATTCACAATCCTTCATACGAAAAACTGTTTGAAGATGAAATGAAGGAAGATCTAGAAGGTTACGAAAAAGGCGCTCTTTCAGAGTTAGATGCTGTAAACGTAATGACAGGTATCTACACAGGAAGATCACCTAAAGATAAATATATCGTTGTGGATGAAAACTCCAAGGACACTGTATGGTGGACTACAGACGAGTATCCCAACGATAACCACCCAATGGACGAAAAGACTTGGGAAACAGTAAAGAAGATCGCCATCGATCAGTTAAGCGGCAAGAAGCTTTACGTAGTAGACGCATTCTGCGGAGCAAACAAGGATACAAGAATGGCTATCCGCTTCATGATGGAAGTTGCATGGCAGGCTCACTTCGTAGAGAACATGTTCATCAAGCCTAGCAAGGAAGAATTAGAAAACTTTGAGCCAGACTTCGTTGTATACACTGCATCAAAGGCTAAGGTAGATAACTTTAAGGAACTAGGCCTTAACTCAGAAACATGCGTTGCATTTAACATTAGTAGCCGTGAACAGGTTATTATCAACACATGGTACGGTGGTGAGATGAAGAAGGGTATGTTCTCCATGATGAACTACTATCTTCCATTAAAGGGTATTGCTGCAATGCACTGCTCAGCTAACACAGACTTAAAGGGCGAAAATACAGCTATCTTCTTTGGACTATCTGGAACAGGTAAGACTACACTTTCAACAGATCCAAAGAGACTTCTAATTGGAGATGACGAACACGGCTGGGATGACAAGGGCGTATTCAACTTCGAAGGTGGATGCTACGCAAAGGTAATAAATTTGGATAAGGAATCCGAACCAGACATATATAACGCTATCAAGAGAAACTCACTACTTGAAAACGTTACGCTAGATGAAGCAGGAAAGATAGACTTCGCAGATAAGTCAGTAACAGAGAATACAAGGGTATCCTATCCAATAGATCACATAGAGAATATTGTAAGACCAGTTTCATCAGCACCAGCAGCTAAGAATGTAATCTTCCTATCTGCAGATGCATTTGGAGTACTTCCTCCAGTTTCAATCCTTACACCAGAGCAGACACAGTACTACTTCCTATCTGGATTTACTGCAAAGCTAGCTGGTACAGAGAGAGGGATTACAGAGCCTACTCCAACATTCTCAGCATGCTTCGGACAAGCTTTCCTAGAGCTACATCCAACTAAGTATGCAGAAGAATTGGTTAAGAGAATGGAGCAATCAGGTGCAAAGGCATATCTTGTTAATACAGGATGGAACGGCACAGGAAAGAGAATTTCAATCAAGGATACTAGAGGTATTATCGACGCAATATTAAATGGAGACATTAACGGAGCTCCTACAAAGACTATCCCATACTTCAACCTAGAAGTTCCTACAGAATTAAAGGGAGTTGCAACAGATATATTAGATCCTAGAGATACTTACCAGGACAAGGCAGACTGGGAAGCTAAGGCAAAGGATCTAGCAGCTAGATTCAACAAGAACTTCGCTAAGTACGAAGGTAACGAAAAGGGAAAGGCTTTGGTAAAAGCAGGACCAGTAATCTAAAATTGAGGGCAAACGCCCTCATTTTTATTTTACCTTAATTTTCTTTTCACTAGACCACTTGCCGTAGATGGTCTCTCCCATGGACTTCTTGTATGCTCTAACCTTAACAGAGTATGTCTTATCCTTAGTAAGTTTCTTCACCGTCTTAGATAAGGTCTTCGGGCTATTTACGGTATATTCCTTATCTCCAATTTTAAGGATATATCCAGTAGCATTTTCATCCTTTTCCCACTTAGCCGTGATGCTCTTAGATTTGGTGGTTAGCTCAGTAAGCTTTACCTTCCTAGGAAGAATTGTAATCTTAACAGTGTAGGTATTACCATCCATAGTTATGGTAATATCAGATACTCCTTCACTTTTAACCGTTAAAACTCCCGTATTCTTATCTACAGTTACTGCTTTTGTGTTAGAAGACTTAAAGGTGCAGTTAGACTTAGCAAGTTTAGAGGAGATGTCATCTCCCATGGTAGCTGTGATTTCGGTAGGGAAGGTAGTTTCCTTCTTAAAGCTAACAGCAATGTCTGTATACTTACCTACAGAGTATACCTTAAAAGCCTTAATTTTCGTGTATGAGGTGGTTCCGTACATCAATTTGACATATTCCTTAGTAGCCTTGTTCATGGCTGATACGGTCAAATATTGGTTTGAAAGGAAGTAGTCGTAGAACACCTCGCCGTTAACCTTAACCTTGATTAGATCATATGTGGTGGAATCTAGGGTAATCTTCTTACCGCCAGATTTAAAGATGGGTTCAGAGTATCCTGCATTTGGCTTTACTAAAAACTGCTTTACATTTTCCTTTTTAATCTTACACTTATCGTTAAAGGTGCCGTCCTTAAAGACAAATTCACCGCCCTTGTTTAAACTGTATACACTTCCATTAGTTGTGGTGAATGATACAGTAGATACCCCGTAGCAAAAGGGAGTAGCTGCAGTTAGCATAAGCAGGCAAACAAAAAAGATGGATAAATATTTTTTCATAAAAAACCTCCTATGTAAAAATATCCCATCTATACATTTATTTTAATTTGAAGATTAGCCACTTTCAAGCCTTGAAATATATGTTTTATGTGGTATACTAGTAGAGTATTTGGCCCCATGGTCAAGCGGTTAAGACGTAGCCCTCTCACGGCTGAAACTGGGGTTCGATTCCCCATGGGGTCACCACTTGAAAAGTCCTAGAATTTCTCTAGGACCTTTTTTATTGCCATATTTATCTCTAAGTAGTTTAGAGTGTTCTTGTTTTCAAGTATTAGCTTACCGTTTACGTAGCCTGGTAGGTGAGAGAAGTCGTCCTTATCTAAACCAAGCTCTTCCAAATTTATGTATGCTCCGCCATACTTTCTAATTACAGGTATCTTAAGGATGAATTCTTTGGATAGCTCATCCAGATTTAAGTAGAAGTCGTTGAAGTTAACGTATCCCTCTCTCTTATGTACGCCTGTAGCAATTAGTTCCTTCGGGTTTAGGCTTATCTTTCTAACGGCGATTCCTTCGTTTACAGGAAAGCCTAATTTAGAGAAGGCCTTGTGCATATCCGCTTGCTTTAGTACTTGTTTAAGTAGGTAAAGCTGATGGATATCGTCGGAGTTATGAAGGCAGATTACCTTTTCTAGGATTGGATCCTTTGTAGCCTCGTACTCGTTGTATAAAAGGATGGATTCCTTACCGTTTATCTTATCCTCTCTGCCATCGGATAGCCCCATATACTTTTCAACAGTCTTCTGCTTTAGGTTAGGCAGGGCATGCTTTAAGTCCGAGTATCCGTTTAGAACAAGGTAGATGTCTAAATCGTAAAGAGGCTCAGTAAAGAGAATCTTGTACTTCTTAAATCTTTCAACAAGGAAAGGGATATCGAAGTGGCGCCCATTAAAGGTGATCACGTAATCAAAGTTACTAAGCTCTTCCTTTACAGCAAGAAGAAGTTCCTTTTCCTGGCTCTGATCCTCAGCTAGATACTGCCTTGATACGAAGGTTTGGCTTTGTTTATCGTAGTAGAAAAAGCCTACCAGTATTACCTTGGTATACTTTGGATTTAGGCCTGTAGTTTCAATGTCTAGGCAGGCGTAGTTTAAATCCTTTAGGTAAGTATCTAAAACCCTTGATTGTATTTCTTTTTCATTTACATTGCTTTGTATTATCTTCATAGTTTACCTGAATAACAAAATAGACCGCAGGGGGATGCAGTCTACTTTGTTCAAAAGGGGTATTGGGATTAGAGATTAATGAGGTTATCAGGGGGATAACCACAATTAAAATATACCAAACATAGAAAAATATTGCAATACTTTTAAGTCGAAAAAAGCCAAAAAATGGAATACTTTTCATCAAAAAAATATGTATTCAAGCTGTATAATATACTAAAAGGAGGTATTTTTATGGAAATTTTAACAGTATCATCTAGATCAAATCCAAAATCTGTGGCAGGCAGAATGTGTGCTGCTATCAGAAAGGATGGATGCTGCCAGGTAAAGACCATAGGGGCAGGGGCCCTAAGTCAGGGGGTAAAGTCTGTGGCAGTAGCTAGAAACTATCTAGACATGGACCTAATATTTCGACCAACATTTGAGGTGGTTAATATTGATGGAAAGGATAAAACCGTTATATCGATGGACGTAGACGTATACCGGGGTGTATAATCATCTTACACTAGGAGGAGATTATGGTATTTGAAGAAAAGACACTTAGCTCAGAGCTAATATATGATGGAAATATATTGAAACTAAGGAAAGACAAGGTAACCGTAAAAAGCGGCGTATCGTATAGGGAGATAGTAGAGCATAACGGGGGAAGCGTTATCCTACCTTTAGACTCCGAAGGGTATGTGTATATGGTTAGACAGTTTAGAAAGCCAGTTGAAAGGGTAGTCCTTGAAGTTCCAGCAGGAAAGATAGATAAGGGAGAAGACCCATTTGAAACTGCAAAGAGAGAGCTAAAAGAGGAGACTGGTATTACTGCTGAAAGTATAGTTCATCTAACAGACATCCTTCCAAGCGTAGGATACAGCAAAGAGGTTCTATACATCTACCTAGCTACAGGTCTATCCTTTGGAGAGACAAATCCAGATGAAAACGAAGCCCTAGACGTTGAGAAATACAAGCTGGAAGATTTAGTCAAGATGGTTATGGACAAAAAGATAAAGGATGCCAAGTCAGTAGTTGCAATTTTAATGGCAGAAAGGTATTTACATAGGGGCTAGCTTTATGTATAATGTGGTTTACAATAACGTAAATGAGGAAAACATATGATAAATCTTTTTATCGACAATTTAAAAAGTGAAAAGGTAGCAAAGAATACCATTGACGCATATAGCCAGGACCTTAAAGGCTTTGAAAAGTTCCTTAACGAAAGAGGAATATTTAAGGTGGAGGAAGCTACAAAGAGCGACGTAGCGTCCTATCTTATGAACCTGAAGATGGAAGGTAAGTCAAAGTCCACGGTGAATAGGAAGCTGGCATCCGTTAGAGCCCTTTACAAGTTCCTTCTAAAGGAAGGGGTAGTAAGGGAAAACCCAGGAGACGGCATCAAGGTGCCAAAGATTGAAAGAAAGCCTATAGAATACCTTAGCGTAGAGGAGATAGACAAGCTTCTTTCAATGCCAGATACTAGCGTTAAAGGTCTAAGAGATAAAGCACTTATGGAGCTAATGTATGCTACAGGAATCAGGGTAGCCGAGGTCATCGGACTTAAGCCAGAAGATATTAACCTAAGACTGGGATTTGTAACAATCACAGGTGAAGTTGGTAAGGCTAGAATCATCCCTATAGGTTCCATGGCAAAGAGCGCCTTAGAAAAATACATCTACGAAGTTAGAGAAGATTTACTAAAGGGTAAGGAAGAGGATATGCCTTTATTCCTAAACTACTTCGGACAGCCCCTTACTAGACAGGGCGTATGGAAGATCTTAAAGAAGTATGGAGAGGACGCAGGTATTGAAGGAGATATTAAGCCGCAGGTAATTAGAAACTCCTTTGCAGCCCATATGGTTGAAAATGGAGCAGACATTAAATCACTTCAAGAACTGCTAGGCCACGAGGATATTATGGCCACTCAGGTATTCCTATCTGTTAAGAAAAACAGGATAAAGGACGTATACGATAAAGCGTTCCCAAGAGCTTAAAAAACACTTGCAATGGCAAGTTTTCTGTGATATAATCACATAGTTATTACGGGCGGTCCTCTGGAGACAAAACCACGAACGTCTTGGAGGGAAGGAGGAATAAACAAAATGGATTTAATGAATCAAATTACACAAGAATATTGTAAGAGCGATATCCCTGCTTTTAATGTTGGAGATACAGTAAGAGTCCACATTAAGATTAAAGAAGGATCAAGAGAAAGAATTCAAATTTTCGAAGGTTATGTTCTTAAGAAGCAAAACGGCGGAATCAGCGAAACATTCACAGTAAGAAGAATCGCTTCAGGCGTTGGCGTTGAAAAGACATTCCCATTACATTCACCAAGAGTAGAAAAGATCGAAGTTATTAGACAAGGTAAAGTTAGAAGAGCTAAGATCAACTACATGCGTGAAAGAACAGGTAAGGCTGCAAAGATTAAAACAAAATAGTTACAATTGTGGGGAATCAGTGATGATTCCCCTTTTTGTATATGAAAGGAGGACATATGAAGAAGAAGAAGGGACCATTTTTCCTATTCCTAGCCGCATTCACCTGGGGCTTTTGTTTGGTTGGCCAAGCTGAAGGCATGGAATTCATGGGACCATGGTCATTTACAGCCGTAAGACTTACTTTAGGCGGCCTATCCATGGTAGCGCTATCCTTTTTCCTAGGCGATGGCTCATACAAGGAATGCCTAAAGCCTGGACTAATATGTGCTCCAGTAATTTTAGCAAGCATAATGTTCGAGCAGTACGGCCTGCTTTACACAGGAGTTGGAAAGTGCGCCTTTATCACCGCTTTCTATATCATCCTAGTACCAATCATGCTGTACTTCTTAGGAGAAAAGCCTGCTAAAAAGATTTGGATTTCAGCCATCCTAGCCCTAGCTGGAATATTCTTCATAACTATGGGTAATGGCTTTAACGAAATCAATAAAGGTGATATAATATCACTGGGGATAGCAATAACCTATGCCATCTACATCATCGTAGTTGAAAGATCGGCAGGAAAGGTTGACGTTGTAAAGTTTTCAGCCGTTCAGTTTACTGCTGCAGGGCTAATAGCCTTCATACCAGCAGCCTTCATTGAACCAGGCCAGATTACTTTAGAGACAATCCAGCTATCCATAGTCCCAATCCTGGTTACAGGTATCGTTTCCTGTGCCTTCGGATACACACTTCAGATTTTAGGAGAAAGGGACACAAAGGCCGACGAAGCATCGCTAATTCTATCATCTCAGACGGTTTTCTCCCTGCTAGCAGGGTGGCTACTGCTTGGTGAGGTGCTTAGCTTTAAGGAATACTTCGGCTGCCTGATCATGGTAATCGCAATAGTACTTGCGGTTTTACCGGAAAGGAAAGCACATGATTGAGAACATTAACTGGTATCCAGGACATATGAAAAAGACTAGGGAGCTGATCCTAGAAAACCTTAAGATGGTGGATACCGTTATTGAGGTTATCGACGGGAGAATTCCAGTGTCCAGCAGAAACCCAATTATCGACGACCTTGTTAAATCTAAACCTAGAATTATCGTTTTAAACAAGAGCGACCTTTCCGATCAAAAGGAAAACGAAAACTGGGCAAACTTCTTTAGAAAGCAGGGAAATACCGTAGTCACAATGAACTGCATGCAAGGGAAGGGAGTCCAAGGCCTTTTCAGCGTCTTAACAAAGATGCAGGAAAAGAAGAATGAGGGACAATTGTTAAATCGCCCCCTAAGGCTAATGATCGTGGGAGTTCCCAACGTAGGTAAGTCATCACTGATCAACAGGATGACGGGAAAGAAGAGCGCAAAGACAGGAGATAGACCAGGAGTAACAAAGGGTAAACAGTGGCTGACCTTAAAGAACAACATGCAGCTACTAGATACACCAGGAATACTTTGGCCTAAGTTTGAAGATCCAAATGTGGGACTTAACCTAGCCTTCTGCGGCTCCATCAAGGATGAGATACTGGATATAGCTAGCCTATGTCTGGAGCTTATTACAGTACTTCAAAGGGATTACCCACAGCTACTAATTGAGAGATACAAGTTAGAGGATGTATGTGAAACGCCTCTAGAAACCATGGAAGCCATATGTCTAAAGAGAGGATTCATACTGCCAGGTAAGCGCATAGACTACGATAGGTGCGCAAAGACCGTTCTAGATGAGTTTAGAGCAGGAAAGATAGGCAGTATCACCTTAGAAAAGGTAAGCAATGAATAAGTACGAAGAAAAACTAGCTTTAAAAAAGGAGTTTGAAAGACCCTACTACGAAAAGGGGGTAAAGTACCTGGCAGGAGTTGACGAGGTAGGAAGAGGACCACTTGCAGGTCCAGTTGTCACAGCCTGCGTAGTCTTACCTAAGGATTTTGACGTACTTGGAGTTGATGACTCCAAGAAGGTTTCAGAAAAGAAGAGAGAAAAGCTATACGATGAGATATTAGATAGAGCTATCTGCTACGGAATAGGGATGGAGGATAACAAGGTAATAGATGAGATAAATATCCTTAATGCCACCAAGTCCGCCATGGCAAAGGCCATAAAGAATGCTGATGACATGCTTTATGCTAAGACGGGAGAGAGAATAGACTTTGTTCTATTTGATGCCATGGAAATTAAAGAAGTAGATAAGCCACAGCAGTCCATCATCAAGGGAGATGCAAAGAGCCTAGCAATAGCTGCAGCATCCATAGTGGCCAAGGTCACTAGGGACAGAATGATGGTGGATTACGATGAAACTTATCCAGGCTACGGTTTTAGCTCCAACAAGGGATATGGAACTAAGGCTCACTACGAAGGTATCAGTAAGCTTGGAGTAACACCAATACACAGAATGACCTTTTTAAAGAACTTGAAAGGAGAATAGTATGGAAATTAAGACAGATATTCAAATCGCTCAAGAGACCAAGATGGATAACATCAGAGATATTGCATCAAGAGCTGGAATCGACGAAAAGTATCTAGAACAGTACGGCAACTACAAGGCAAAGGTTGACTACAAGCTTATCCAGGATATGAAGGATAAGAAGGACGGAAAGTTAATCCTTGTTACAGCAATTTCACCAACTCCAGCAGGAGAAGGTAAGACTACAACTACTGTAGGCCTTGCAGACGCACTACATAAACTAGACAAGAACGTATTTGCTGCACTTAGAGAACCATCCCTAGGACCAGTATTCGGTGTAAAGGGCGGAGCAGCTGGCGGTGGATATAGCCAGGTTGTACCTATGGAGGACATCAACCTTCACTTTACAGGAGACATGCACGCTATCGGCATCGCTAACAACCTAATCGCAGCAATTTTAGATAACCACATTCAGCAGGGAAATAAATTAGGAATCAACGCTAAGAAGATCACCTGGAAGAGAGTTGTAGACATGAACGATAGACAGCTTAGACAGGTTGTTGATGGACTAGGCGGAAACCCTAACGGAGTTCCTAGAGAAGACGGATTTGAAATAACAGTTGCATCAGAAATCATGGCAATCCTTTGCTTATCCAAGGACCTTGCTGACCTTAAGGAAAGGGTTGGAAAGATCATCGTAGGATATAACTTTAGTGGAGAACCTGTAACAGTAGCTCAGCTAAACGTAGCAGGAGCAGTTGCAGCAGTACTTAAGGATGCACTTAAGCCAAACCTAGTACAAACACTAGAACACACTCCAGCATTTATCCACGGCGGACCTTTTGCAAACATCGCTCACGGATGTAACTCAATTATGGCTACAAAGATGGCATTAAAGCTTGCAGATTACGTAGTAACTGAAGCAGGATTTGCTGCTGACCTTGGAGCAGAAAAGTTTGTAGATATCAAGTGCAGAAAGGCAGGCCTTCACCCATCAGCATGCGTACTAGTAGCTACAGTAAGAGCTCTTAAGTATCACGGCGGAGTAGCAAAGGCAGATTTAAATAACGAAAACCTTGAAGCTCTTGAAAAGGGACTTCCAAACCTACTTCAGCACTTAGAAAACATCACAGTAAACTACGGCCTTCCAGCAGTAGTAGCAATCAATAGATTCCCTACAGATACAGAAGCAGAACTTAAGCTTGTAGAAGAAAAGTGCAAGGAACTAGGCTGCAATGTAGTACTAAGCGAAGTATGGGGTAAAGGCGGCGCAGGCGGCGTAGAACTTGCTAAGGAAGTATTAAGACTTGTAGAAGGCGAAAACAACTTCCACTTCGTTTATGAAGATGAACTTTCAATCGAAGAAAAGATTAAGGCTGTAGCAACTAAGATCTACAGAGCTGACGGCGTAGAATTCACTAAGCAAGCTAGAAAACAGCTAGAAACAGTTGAAGGACTAGGCCTTGGAAATCTTCCAGTATGCATGGCTAAGACTCAATTCAGCTTCTCAGATGATGCTAGCCTACTTGGAGCACCAAAGGGCTTTAAGATCACAATCAAGGACGTTAAGGCAGCAGCAGGTGCAGGCTTCATCGTATGCAAGACTGGAGACATCATGACTATGCCTGGACTTCCAAAGGTTCCATCAGCAGAAAAGATAGATATAGATAACGAAGGTAGAATTACAGGACTATTCTAATAGAGGTGATATCATGGACTATATGGAATTAAGTTGTATAGAATACGCTAGAGCACTTTCAGGTAAGGACCCAGTGCCAGGTGGCGGATCAGCTTCAGCACTTGTAGGTTCAATCGGCATGTCACTTGGACAGATGGTTGGATCACTTACCCTAGGTAAGAAGAAGTACAAACACGTTGAAAAGGAAATTGAAATCTTCATGGAAAGAGCTAGAGATCTTAAAAAAAGAATGATGGCTCTAGCAGAAGAGGATACAAAGGTATTCGAACCACTGGCAGCGGCATACAGAATGCCCAAAAACACACCTGAAGAAATCGCTGAAAAGGAAAGAGTTATGGAGATAGTGCTAAAGGATGCATGCGACGTACCTCTTGAAATCATGGAAACATGCTGTGAAGCAATCGACCTTTTAAAGGAATTCGCCCACAAGGGTACAGAGACAGCAATTTCCGACGCGGGTGTAGGCGTTGTATTTGCAAAGGCAGCACTTGAAGCTTCAGCACTTAACGTATTCATCAATACCAAGGCTATGAAGAACAAGAAACTAGCTAACGCATACAACAAGGAAGCCAACATGATGCTTATGGTATACAAGCCTAAGGCAGACTACGTATACGGTATGGTAGAAAATAGATTAAGGTACTAATATGAAAATATTATCTGGTAAGGAAGTCGCAAAAGACTTAACAGAAAAGTTAATAGGGCAAGGGAATAACCCTTGCCTTGCCTTCATAAGGCTAGGAGATAATCCTTCAGATTTAGCATACCAAAGGGGCGCTATGAAGAAGGCAGATAAGGTGGGAGTTAAGACAGTAGAGTTTGCTCTTCCACTTGACACATCTCAGGACGAACTAATATCCCTAATTGAAAAGATCAATAAGGATGATAGTATTCACGGTGTGGTAATGTTTAGACCTCTTCCAAAGCACATAGATGAAAAGGCCGTATGTAACGCCCTAGATCCTAAAAAGGACGTGGACGGAATTACAGATGGCTCCATGGTAAAGCTTTTTACAGGAAAGGGAGAGGGCTTTTTCCCATGCACAGCTCAGGCTGCAATGGAAATCCTTCACTACTATAACATTCCGCTAGAGGGAAAGAAGGTAGCGGTTGTAGGAAGAAGCCTAGTTATCGGTAAGCCTGTGATGATGATGCTAATAGCTGAGAACGCTACTGTTACATGCTGTCACTCTAAGACATCTGACTTAGCTAGTATTTGCAAGGCTTCAGACATCATCGTTACTGCAACAGGTAAGATGAATACCATTACAGATAACCATGTTATGGGAAACCAAGTTGTAATAGACGTAGGCATTAATTTCGATGAAGAAGGCAATATGGTAGGCGACGCAAACTGCCAGAACGCATACGCAATTACACCAGTTCCAGGTGGAGTTGGAGTGGTAACATCAACAATCCTGATGAAACACGTAATTGAAGCTTCAAAGACTTGATTTTCCAAAGCTTTTGTATTAGAATATATATCAGTTTAATAGAGCGGTGAAAAAGAGGAGTAAGAAGGTAAGGCCCCTACAGAGAATTAAGTCCGTGGCTGAGAGACTTAAAGGATACCAGCTTTCCGAAGGTTGCTTTGGAGCTCATACCAAATAAGTGCTTTGCTATGCAAAGAATAAAGGTGGTACCGCGGAAAATATCCGTCCTTTAATTAGGACGGTTTTTTATTTAAGGAGAAAAAGAATGGAACAAAACTTATCAAAGACTTATAGCCCAAAAGACTTCGAAGAGAGAATCTATAACATGTGGGAAGAAAAGGGAGCATTTGAAGCGAAGGTAGACAAGGATAAAAAGCCTTTCACCATCGTAATGCCACCTCCAAACATTACAGGTCAGCTTCACATGGGCCACGCCCTAGACCAGACTCTTCAAGACGTACTGATCAGATACAAGAGAATGCAAGGATACAGCGCTCTATGGCTACCTGGCTCAGACCACGCTTCAATTGCTACAGAGGTTAAGGTAGTAGAAGCTCTTAGAAAGGAAGAGGGCAAGGAAAAGGAAGAAATCGGTAGAGAAGAATTCCTTAAGCGCGCATGGAAGTGGAAGGAAGAATACGGCGGAAGAATTACTAGACAGTGCCGTAAGCTAGGAGACTCCTGCGACTGGTCAAAGGAAAGATTCACAATGGACGAAGGCTGCTCCAATGCAGTTAAGGCCGCTTTCATCAAGCTATATGAAAAAGGACTTATCTATAGAGGTAATAGACTAGTAAACTGGTGCCCTAGCTGCATGACTACTCTTTCAGATGCAGAGGTAGAACACGAAGATAAGAACGGTAAGTATTGGTACTTCAAATATCCATCGGTAGACGGTTCCTTTGATGGCATCATCGTTGCCACATCAAGACCTGAAACAATGTTTGCCGATGAAGCTATTGCAGTACATCCATCAGACGATAGATACAAAGACCTGGTAGGAAAGAAGGTTATCCTTCCAATAGTTGGAAAGGAAATTCCAATCATCCTAGACGAATATCCAGATCCTGAAAAGGGAACAGGTGCAGTAAAGATTACTCCAGCTCACGACCCTAACGACTTTGAAGTAGGTAAGCGTGCAGGACTAGATTGCCCATCATGCATCAACAAGGACGCTACAATGAACGCCCTTGCAGGTAAGTATGAAGGCATGGATAGATATGAGTGTCGTAAAGCCTGGATTGAGGATCTAGATAAGGAAGGCTACCTGGTTAAGATTGAAGAAAAGGTAATTCCTATGGGAACCTGCTATAGATGCCACACTGTAATCGAGGACATGATCTCAGATCAGTGGTTCGTTGCTATGGAAGAGTTAGCTAAGCCTGCCATCCAAGCAGCAAAGAAGGGCGACGTTAGACACGTTCCAGATAGATTTGAAAAGACATACCTTCACTGGCTAGAAGAAATTAGAGACTGGTGCATTTCAAGGCAGCTATGGTGGGGACACAGAATCCCTGCATACTACTGTCAGGACTGCGGTGAAATGGTTGTTTCAGCTGAGGCACCTACAAAGTGTCCAAAGTGCGGAAAGAGTCACTTTAAGCAGGACGAAGACGTACTGGATACTTGGTTTAGCTCAGCACTATGGCCTTTCTCAACTTTAGGATGGCCTGAAAAGACTCCAGAGCTAGAGTACTTCTATCCTACAGACGTACTAGTTACAGGTTACGATATCATCTTCTTCTGGGTAGTAAGAATGGTATTCTCAGGCCTTGAATACATGGGAGATGTTCCTTTCCACGATGTATACGTTCACGGCCTAGTTAGAGACGCTGAAGGTAGAAAGATGAGTAAATCTCTAGGTAACGGCATAGACCCACTAGAAGTTATCGACAAGTACGGTGCAGATGCTCTTAGATTTATGCTTACTACAGGTATCACTCCTGGTAACGACATGAGATTTAAGGAGGATAAGCTTGAATCAGCAAGAAACTTTGCTAACAAGCTTTGGAACGCATCAAGATTCGCAATAATGAACTTAAAGGACGAGGAAGGAAATCTTCTTCCACTTGCTAAGTGCTGCGAAGACTGCTGCGGAATGGCCTGCGGAGATACTTCTAACTTCACCAACATCGCACTAAAGGACGAGGATAAGTGGATCATCGCAAAGATAAACGACTGCGTTGACTACGTAACTAAGACCTTAGATAGATACGATTTAGCACTTGCAGGACAGAAGATCTACGACCTAATCTGGAACGAGTTCTGCGACTGGTACATCGAGCTAGTAAAGAAGAGATTATGGTCTGAAGACGAAGAGGACAAGAAAGTAGTAAGATTCGTACTTGTATACGCTCTTAAGAACATGCTTAAGCTTCTTCATCCATTCATGCCATTTATCACGGAGGAAATCTGGAGCTATCTACCTCACTCAGTAGAGGAGATCACGCCAGATAACCTAAACTGCTTCTTAATTAGATCAGCTTGGCCTGAATTTGATGAAGGCAAGAAGTTCGAAAAGGAAGTAGAGATAATTGAAGCTGCTATGGATGCAATTCGTGCAATTAGAAACATCCGTGCAGAAAAGGAAGTTGCACCTTCAAAGAAGCTTAGAGCAATGCTTGTAGTTACAGATGAAAAGTTTAAGATGGCATCACAGTACATTCAAAACCTAGGCAATCTTTCAGAGCTTTCCTTCGTAGAAAAGAAGGACGTTCCAAGCGATGCACTTAGCGCAGTAATTGAAGGAGCTGAAATCTTTGTACCGCTAGACGACCTAGTAGACTATAAAGAGGAGTTCGATAGACTTTCCAAGGAACTTAAGAGACTTGAAGGGGAAGTTAAGAGAGCAGAAGGTAAGCTTTCAAATGAAGGCTTCGTAGCTAAGGCTCCAGCTCAGTTAATTGAAGCTGAAAAGGAAAAGCTAGTTAAGTACAAGGAAATGCTGGAAAAGGTTAAAGCAAACATTGAATCAGTAAAGGCAAAGATGTAATGGATGCTGTAACGAGAATAGAAGAATTTCAAAGGTTTGGAAGCATACTGGGTCTTGAAAGGATTAGCGTCCTTTTGGAAAGGCTTGGAAACCCTCACAAGGATCTGAAGGTTATCCACGTTGCAGGAACCAACGGTAAGGGCTCCATCTGTAAGTACATCTATGAGGCTCTAAGGGAAAACGGATATAGCGTAGGCCTTTTCACCTCACCTTTCATAGAGATTTTTAACGAAAGAATTGAGCTTGACGGAAAGTACATATCTGATGAAGACCTAGAAAAGTACTCTAATATGGTGCTTGCTGAAGCAGCCAAGATGGAGGAAAGCCCAACTGAGTTTGAGGTTATCACCGCAATAATGTTCCTGTACTTTAAGGACAAGAATCCTGACTACGTGGTTTTAGAGGTAGGCCTTGGAGGAAGAGGAGACTCAACCAACGTAATTGAAAAACCAGTAGCAACGGTCATAGCTTCAATATCCTTTGACCATACAGATAGGCTAGGCAACACCTTAACTGAAATAGCCTTTGAAAAGGCTGGAATCATCAAGGCAGGGGTTCCTTGCATATGCGCAGCAGAAAGCGCTGAAGCCATAAAGGTAATCGAGGATAGATGTAATAAGCTAGGTAGCCCTCTAACCCTAACAAAGAACATACCTTACGAACTGGTTAAAGAGGAGCTAACTGGGTATACATTTAATGTGCTAGGTTATGAGGATGTAACCGTATCCATGATAGGAACCCATCAGATAAAGAATGCCATAGCAGCACTTGCTACCCTTAGACTTTTTGATCTAGATGATGAAAAGGTTAAGGCAGGACTAGCGAAGGCTAAGCAGATGGGTAGACTAGAAGTACTAAGGGATAACATCATCTTAGATGGAGCCCATAACCCTGACGGTGCTAGGATGCTAGCTGAAACCATAAACCATCACTTTAAGGGTAAGAGAATACTTATGGTTACAGGAATCTTGGCGGATAAGGATGTGGATAGCATCCTAGATAGCTTTAGAAAGATCACTAAGGATTTCGTATGTACCCAGCCAGATAACCCTAGAAAACTTGATGCACAGGTGTTAGCATCAAAGCTAGGAGGAAAGGCATTTATAGATTACAAAGATGCTGTAGATTATGCCTTATCCAGGGACTACGACCTAGTGCTTATCTCAGGTTCCCTTTACTTGATAGGGGCCGTAAGGAGGTACATAAATGACAAAGCTAAGGCTTAGCAGTACAACTGACTACATGAAACTGGTGGATTTTTTCATCAAAAACGATCTAGAGTTTGATGATGATGAAGCTGAAAATGAAAACTACGTTAAGGCCTGGGAGATAACCCACGGTGGAGATCTAGTTGCAGGAATATCTCTATCCATCAGAGAGGGAATGTACGTAATATCTGGAATCGCTGTAGATCCTATCTACAGAAAGATGAAGATTGGAAAAGTGCTTTTAGACAAAGCAATAGATTACGTAAAGAAAGAAAACGGAAAGTATATAATCCTGGTTGCAAGGGCTCCTGGATTCTTTAAGAAATTCGGGTTTAAGAACGTGCCAAAGGAGGAAGAACCAGACTTCTTCTCCTGCGTAGGCTGCCCTCAAAACGGAGTTAATTGCTTCCCAGAAGTTTTAAAATTAGAATTAGAGTAAGGAGAAAAGACATGTTTTATAAGCAAGGAAAAGATGATAATGAATACAATGTAAACAACTTTGAATTCATTAAAAAGTATTCACCTACAGTAGGTGGATTAATTGAAAAGGAATATAACCGTCAAAAGAATAACGTAGAGCTAATCGCTTCAGAAAACTACTGCTCAGAAGCAGTACTAGCTGCAAACGGAAGCTGCCTATGCTGGAAGTATGCAGAAGGGTACCCTTATGTAAGAACATCAGGTAACACATCAAGATACTATGGCGGAACTGAATTTATCGATCAGCTTGAAGAATACTGCTGCGATACATGGAGAAAGGTATTTAACACCGACTACCACGTAAACGTACAGCCACACTCAGGATCACAGGCAAACTTCTCAGGATACAAGGCATTAATTAAACCTGGTGATACAATTCTTTCTCTAAGCTTAGATAATGGCGGACACCTAACTCACGGTTCATCAGTAAACTTCTCAGGAAAGCTATACAATATGGTATTCTACGATGTAGATGAAAACGGTTTCATCGACATGGAAGACGTAAGAAGAAAGGCTGAAGAGTATAGGCCTCAGCTGATCATGACAGGTGCAAGCGCATATTCAAGAATCATAGACTTTAAGGCTTTCAGCGAAATCGCTAAGAGCGTAGGCGCATACTTCATGGTAGACATGGCTCACATCGCTGGTCTAATCGCAGGCGGCGTTCATCCATCACCATTTGGATATGCTGATGTTATCACTTCAACTACACATAAGACCTTAAGAGGACCTAGAGGCGGCATCATCTTCGCAAGACCAGAACTTGCAAAGAAGGTAGATAGCGCTGTATTCCCTTATGCACAGGGCGGTCCATTAGAGCACATCATCGCAGGTAAGGCTGTATGTGCAGAAGAAGCTTTAGATCCATCATTTAAGGAATACGCTAAGAAGGTAGTAGATAACTGTAAGGTATTCTGCGATGAATTCATCAAGATGGGATACAAGATTGTAACAGGTGGAACAGACAACCACCTATTCCTACTTGACCTATCCGACCTACCATTCTCAGGTAGACAGCTTCAGGAAAGATGCGATGAAAATGGAATCACTTTAAACAAGAACTGTGTTCCTTGCGAAAAGAGATCACCTAAGGAAACATCAGGCGTAAGAATTGGTACTGCACCAATGACTACTAGAGGATTTGAAGGGGAAGATTTCATTGAAGTAGCACACAGAATTGATGCTATCATCAAGGAATTAATCGAAGAGAATAAATAGCTAGATTAGAGCCCTGGCAAGGGCTCTTTTTTATTGAATTTTTAATAGATTTGTGCTATCATATACTTTGTATATTTATGTTTAGAAAGGCCTTAAAATGAATATTAAAATTTTACAAGAGACAATTGGATATTCCTTTAAAGATCAGAGCCTTTTAGACCTGGCCCTTACACACAGTTCATACCTTCAGGGCCACAAGGCAAGCAAGGTAATGTGCAACGAAAGACTGGAGTTCATAGGAGATGGAATTTTGGACTCAGTGGTGGGAATAAGGCTTTACCAGCAGCTTGATCAAGCTGAAGAAGGGGAGCTTACAAAGGTTAGAGCAGGCATAGTCTGTGAAAGGTCCCTAGCAAAGATAGGTAGGCAGATAAAGATCAACCAATATCTAAAGCTATCTAGAGGCGAGGAAAGCCTAGGAGGTAGGGATAAGGACAGCATCATCGCAGACTCGGTAGAGGCCCTTATTGGCGCCGTATACATGGACGGAGGATATGAGGTTTGCGAAGAGCTAATATTAAGGCTATTCGATCAGACCATAAAGGAAGGCGAAGAACATAAATTAGCAAAAGACTATAAATCCTTGATACAGGAAACACTTCAGAAGAGGGGAACCATCAAGGACCTAAAATACGTGGTAACAAAAGAGGAAGGCCCAAGCCACGATAAAACCTTCTATGTATCATTGCTTCACTCAGGCAAGGTCATAGGCCAGGGCGTAGGAAAGAAGAAAAAAGACGCAGAACAATTAGCTGCAAAAGCAGCGCTAGAGAAAGGCGGATTAAAATAGATGTATTTTAAAAGACTAGAAATGCACGGATTTAAATCCTTTGCAGAACCTGTAACAGTAGAATTTGATGACGGAATCACCTGTATAGTTGGCCCTAACGGCTCAGGTAAATCCAACATCTCAGATGCCATCAGATGGGTTCTTGGCGAACAAAGCTCAAAGATGCTTCGTGGAGACAAGATGGAGGACGTTATCTTTTCAGGTACCGCTTCAAGAAAGAGTAGAGGTATGGCAGAGGTAACCTTAGTTATAGATAACTCTACCGGCATACTTCCAATAGAATATAACGAGGTTGCAATCACTAGAAGAATGTTCCGTTCAGGAGAAAGCGAATACCTAATTAACTCTAACCACTGCAGACTAAAGGACATTAGAGAGCTTATCATGGACACTGGTATTGGTGTAGACGGCTACTCCATCATAGGTCAAGGTAAGATTGCAGACATCGTAGGTAACAAGCCTGAGTCAAGAAGAGAAATCTTCGAAGAAGCTGCAGGTATTGTTATGTACAAGTCCAAGAAGGCAGAGGCTGAAAGGAAGCTGGAATCCACCAACATAAACCTGGATAGAGTAAACGACATCATCCAGGAAATTGAGGATAGAATCGGCGGCCTTAGAGAGGACAGCATTAAGGCAAAGGAATTCTTAGAACTTAGAGATAGATATAAAGAGCTGGAAATAAATATCACTCTTAAGAACATAGATAGCCTAGATCTAAAGCTTGAGGAGATGAAGGACGACATCATGGAGCTAGGTCTAAATCTATCTAACTCCAAGGAAAGAAGAGAGGCTCTAGATAAGCGCATATCTGAAGACAGACAGCACGCTGAAAATCTTCAAAGCCTAAGCAACAAGGCTAAGGAAGACCTGGTTACTAAGATCAATGAACTTAACCTACTTACTAATCAAGATCAGCTTAACTCAGAGAGAATTTCTGCAATAGATAGAGATATTGAAAGACTAACTTCAGAGGTAGAAGAACTAAAGAAGAAGATTAGCCTTGAAGAAGGTAACAAGGATAGCCTAAATACTTCCATCAAGGAAATTGAGACTGAACTTGAAGATGTTAATGATGCACTATCAGCACACATCGACTACTTCAACCAGGTAAATGCACAGGCTATTGACCTGTTAAGCCAGGTTGAGTCAAACAAGACTAAGCTTTTCAACATGAATACAGACCTGGTTTCAAAGCAGGGTGAAATTAAGAGCATGGAAAACCTTAAGGATACCCTTTCTCAGAGAAAGACTGAGCTTGCAAAGTCAAAGGATGAGCTAAAGGATACCAAGGATAAGCTTTTAGAGGATATCAAGAAGGAAGAAGAAACTAAGGCTAACCTTTCAAAGGATATTGAAGAAATCAAGAATGAAGGTAGAAGCCTAGTAGATAGACAAAACGACCTACTGGTAGGACAAAATAACTTAAGAAAAGAGCTGGATGATAATAGGATTAAGCTATCTCAGATGTCATCTCGTATGAAGACCATCCAGGAGATGGAAAATAACTACGAGGGATACGGCTATGCAGTTAAGCACGTTATGAAGAGCGGTTTAAAGGGCATTGAAGGCGTAGTTGCTGACCTAATGAAGGTGCCAGCTGGACTTGAAGTTGCAATAGAGACTGCGCTAGGAAGTTCACTGCAGAACATCATCTGTAAGGACGATGAAAGCGCAAAGGCAGCCGTTGAATCACTAAAGGCTAACAAGGCCGGTAGACTTACATTCCTTCCACTTTCATCCATAAAGGGTAGAAAGGCAGATGCCAAGTTTGGGGCTGGCTTTAAGGGAGTAGCAAAGGACTTAATCTCCTGTGAAGGTAAGTACGATGAAATCTTCTCATACCTGCTTTCAAAGGTAGCAATCTTTGAAACCATGGATGATGCCATAAAGGCTTCAAAGAATAATCATGCTGGCTTTAGACTGGTTACACTTGATGGAGAAATCATCAACGTAAGCGGTGCAATCACAGGCGGTAAGTACAAAAACAACACAGCTAACCTACTTGAACGTAAGGCAGAGGTTGTAAAGCTTACTGAAAATATCGCATCTCTTGAAAAGGAAATATCCCTTAAGGAAAAGGAACTTAAGGATAACGAGGAAACAATCGCAAAGGTTAGGGAGGACATTTCAGCTAAGACAAATGAGCTTAGGGATAAGGAAATACTTCTTGCTACATCTGAAAACACTCTTTCCTCACTTATTTCACAAAAGGAAGGCCAGGATGAGGCTGCTTCCAAGTTTGAAAGAGACCTTACCAACGTTGAAAATGACTTTTCAAATGCAGACCTAATGATCGCTAAGATCGAAGATGAGATTAAGGCCTTTGAAAAGGATATTGAAGATACTAATAGCAAAATCGATGAAGGCCTTGCTAACTATGAACAGGCTAAGAAGGAAACGGATGATGCATCAGAAGAAATCACCAAGGCTAGAATTCAGCAGACTGAGCTTAACAACAAGAAGGATGGCATTTCTAACATCCTAGAGAGAATAGAAAACCAAATCTCAGATTACCAATTCCAAGCAGATAGCAAGGAAGATGAGATGGATTCTCTTGCAAAGGAAAAATCCACCCTTATGTTTGGCTCTGGGGATGCAGAAAAGCTTGCTTCAGACAAGATGAAGGAAAAGGAAGACCTTGAAGGATACATCAAGGAAGTGGATAAAGAGATTGCTGAACTTACAAATACAGTAAGAGAGCAGGATGAAAACCTGCAAGCACTTAATGGAAACATTTCCTCATTTGCTGATCAAAAGTACGAGCTAGAGATAAAGCTTGCAAAGGGCGAAACTCAGCTTGAAGGATACAAGGCTAAGCTATGGGATGAATTTGAAATCTCATACGTACAGGCTATGGACTTTAGAAAGAAGGACTTCGTAATGTCCTCAGCTCTAAAGGAATCTAGACAGATCAAGGCTAGGATGAAGGAACTTGGCGAAGTAAACATTGGCGCTATCAAGGAATACGACCAGGTTGGTGAAAGATATGAATTCCTAACTGAGCAGAGAGCCGACGTTGAAAAGGCTAAGGCTGAGCTAGAATCCATCATAAGCGACATGGAAACAACCATCAAGGCAAGGTTCAAGGAAAACTTCGACCAGGTGGTAGTACACTTTGAGGAAATCTTCAAGGAACTGTTTGGAGGAGGATATGCTGAGCTTAGACTGGAAGATCCAGAAAATCCACTGGAGACAGGCATTGAAATCGTGGCACAACCTCCTGGAAAGAAGCTTCAAAACATTAAGCTTTTATCCGGCGGCGAAAAGACTATGACAGCCATCGCCTTAATGTTTGCAGTACTTAAGACTAAGCCAACACCTTTCTGCATCTTAGACGAGGTAGAGGCTGCTCTTGACGAAGCTAACATCGATAGATTTGCAAACTACCTAAAGCACTTCAACGAAATCCAGTTTGCTCTTATCACTCACCAAAAGACAACAATGGAACACGCAGACGTGCTTTACGGCGTAACTATGCCTGAAAGAGGTATATCTAAGCTGTTATCCTTAAAGCTTGAGGATGACTTTGAAATTTAGGAGAACTTATGGCAATTTTAAAAGAAGAAAAAGGATTCTTTGGTAAACTATCCCAGAAGATCACAGACGTTATCATGGCCCATCCTGAGATAGATGAGGACCTGATGGATGAACTGGAGGAAATATTAATAACTTCAGACATCGGTATGGACACAACCATGAAGATCATGGACATGCTAAGGGATAAGATTAACGAAGATTTCATAACTAACCCTGAGAGAATAAAGAAGGCCCTAACAAGTATTATCGCTGAAATAATGGATAAGGGAGATAGGGTAAAGCTATGTGAGGATAGACCACTTATCCTACTGATGATAGGGATTAACGGTGGCGGAAAGACCACATCCATAGGTAAGCTTGCCCATAAATTTAAAGCACAGGGCCAATCCGTACTTCTTGCAGCTGCAGATACATTTAGAGCTGCAGCATCAGATCAGCTAAAGATCTGGGGCGAAAGAAACGGGGTTGGTGTAATATCCCACCAAGAGGGAGCAGACCCATCAGCCGTAATATATGATGCCATCCAAAGTGCAAAGGCTAAAAAGGTGGACGTACTGATATGCGATACAGCAGGTAGACTTCAGAATAAGAAGAACCTGATGAACGAGCTTGAAAAGATGAACAAGGTCATCGAAAGGGAGTATCCTGAAGCAGCAAGGGAGACGCTTTTAGTTCTTGATGCAACTACAGGAAAGAATGCCATATCCCAGGTAAGCGAGTTTTCACAGATAGCAGATATTACAGGCATCGTGCTTACTAAGATGGACGGCACCGCAAAGGGCGGCATAGTAATCACCATAGCTGACCAGTTCGATAAGCCAGTTAAGTTTATCGGGGTAGGGGAAGGAATAGAAGATTTAAAGGAATTCGATAAGGATAAGTTCGCAGGAGGACTTTTCAATGAGTAAACCAATAGTAGCAATAGTAGGAAGACCTAACGTAGGTAAGTCAACTTTCTTCAACAAGATCGTAGGTAAGAGACTTGCCATCGTAGAGGACACTCCTGGAGTTACAAGAGATAGAATATATGCAGAGGCAGAGTGGAACGGAGTAAACTTTGCCCTAATAGACACAGGTGGTATTGAGCCATCATCAAGTGACATCATCCTTTCACAGATGAGAGAGCAGGCTCAGGTTGCAATGGATATGGCAAACGTAATACTTTTCATGTGCGACGGCAAAGAGGGACTTACCCACGCAGACCACGAAGTGGCAAACATGCTGATGAGGACAGGGAAAAAGGTTATCCTTCTAGTAAACAAGATAGATAACCCTATGAACCTACCTATGAGCTTCTACGATTTCTACGAACTAGGAATAGGGGAGCCAATTGCAATTTCAGCAGCAAACATGCTTAACTTTGGCGACGTTTTAGACGAGATAGTTGAAAGCTTTCCAAAGGATCTAGAACCTGAAGATGAAGAAGCAATTAAGATTGCAGTAATAGGTAAGCCTAACGTAGGTAAGTCAAGCTTAATAAACTGTCTTCTAGGTGAAAAGAGGGTAATAGTATCTCCAATTGCAGGAACTACTAGAGACTCCATAGACACACCTTTTGAAAAGGATGGCCAAAAGTACATCCTAATCGACACAGCAGGAATTAGAAGAAAGAGCAAGGTAAACGAGGATATTGAAAGATATTCCGTAATCAGGGCCGTTGCAGCCATCGAAAGATGCGACGTATGCCTTCTTATGATCGACGCTGAGGAAGGAATTACAGAGCAGGACAAGAAGATTGCAGGAGTAGCTCACGAAGCAGGAAAGGGCATCGTTGTAGTAGTAAACAAGTGGGACCTTCTAACAAAGGAAACAAACACCATGAGGGACTACACCAAGGTGCTTAAGTCAGAGCTTCTATTCATGAGCTATGCTCCAATAGTATATATCTCCGTCAAGGATAAGCAGAGGGTAGAGCAGGTAATCTCCATGTCAAAGTACGTAGCTGAAAATAGAGCAATGAGAATACCTACTGGTCAACTTAACTCACTTTTACAGGATGCAATGCTGATGAAGCAGCCACCTTCAGACAAGGGAAGGAGACTGAAGATCTACTACGTATCCCAGGTAGGAGTAAAGCCACCTCTATTCAGTTTCAGCATCAACGATAGGGAATTAATGCACTTCTCCTATTCCAGATACATTGAAAACCAGATTAGAGCAAGCTTTGGCTTTGAAGGAACCAGTGTAAAGTTCCTGTTTAGAGCAAAGGGAGACAAGGAATAGATGAAAAACGTTAGAATCATTGGAAATTCAAGGGAATTTTCCAAGATAAAAAGATTTAATTCAGAAGATAATATGGACCTTATAGTCTTCTCAGTACCTGTAAATCAGTTTAGGTACGCCTTTGAGAAGGCTATTCCATTTATTGACGATAATACAATTATAGTTAATACATCGAGAGGCCGCGAAAAGGGAACAAAGATGACCGTTTCCCAGATTGCGAAAATCCTCAAACCCGATGTAAGGCTAGTTTCCGCCTTCGGTGGAAAGGTATGTTCAGACGATGCTAGCCTTGCAAGGGTAGCAGCTGACACCTTAAACCTACAGGTGGTAGATAACATATCCGAAGAGATGACATTTCACATCACAACCTTTGGCTGCCAGATGAATGAGCACGACTCTGAGATAATGGCAGGGCTTTTAACAAGGCACGGCCTAAAGCAGGTTAAGGATAGAAAGGATGCTAACCTAATTCTAATCAACACCTGCAGCATCAGGGAAAACGCACACAAGAGGTTCTTTGGAACTCTAGGCCAGCTAAAGAAGAAAAAGATGGCTCAAAGGGACGATGTATATATCGGTCTATGCGGCTGCATGATGCAGCAGGACTTTGTAATAGATCAGGTTAAGGAAAAGTATCCTTGGGTAGACCTTATCTTTGGAACACATAACATAGAAAAGCTTCCAGAGCTACTGGATAAGGCAATCTATGAAAAGAAGAGACAGATTCAGGTGTTAGAGGATAGACAGTCTATACCAGAAGGACTACCAGCAAAGAGGCTATACCGCCACAAGTCCTATGTAAACATCACATTCGGATGCAACAACTTCTGCACCTACTGCATAGTTCCTTACACTAGAGGAAGGGAAAGATCTAGAAGGGCAGAGGATATATTAACTGAGATTAAAGGTCTTGCAGCTGACGGCGTAAAGGAAGTAATGCTTCTAGGCCAGAACGTAAACTCATACCTTAGCTGCGATGGCAAGGACTTTGCCGACCTAATATATATGATTCAGGATATAGATGGCATTGAAAGAATTAGGTTTATGACATCTCATCCTAAGGATTTATCTGACAAGCTAATCCAAGCCTACGTGGACTGTCCTAAGCTTTGCAAGAACATTCACCTTCCAGTGCAGTCAGGTTCAAGTGCTGTGCTTAAGAGGATGAATAGAAAGTACGATAGAGAAAAGTACTTAGATTTAGTTGAAAAGCTTAGAAAAGCTGTTCCAGGTATAACCATGTCTACGGATATTATCGTAGGATTTCCTGGAGAAACTGAAGAAGACTTTAAGGATACCTTATCCTTAGTTGAACAGGTTAGATACGACTCAGCCTTTACCTTCCTTTACTCCATAAGAAAGGGAACTCCTGCGGAACAGTACTCTGATCAGATTCCAGAGGAGGTTAAGCACGAAAGGTTTAATAGACTGGTAGACCTGGTAAACTCAATCTCTGAGGAGAAGAACTCTAAATACGTAGGTAAGATAGAAAAGGTCCTAGTTGAAGGACCTAGCAAGACTGGAAGCAGTACCTACATGGGAAGAACTGAAGGCTTTAAGTTAGTAAACTTTAAGGCCGATGAAAGCCTGGTAGGTAAGATTATTGACGTAAAGATAACGTCATCAAATACATT
The DNA here is from genome assembly GCA_024403135.1 of Clostridia bacterium. GTDB lineage: Bacteria > Bacillota > Clostridia > Peptostreptococcales > Anaerovoracaceae > JAKSSK01. The sequence continues at coordinate 69,200 of JAKSSK010000001.1, read as the reverse complement.
TAGTTTAGAAGGAGAAGTATGTCAAATACTAGAGAGCAAAAATACATATTGATGGTTGTGCTTCTTACTTCGTTCATGTGCACATTTTCAGGCAATGCCTTAAACCTATCCATTCCAGCTATTGAGGCGGACTTTGGAGTAAGCGCAAAGGCTGTAGGATGGGTAATAACTCTTTACACCCTTGTTTGCGCAGCAGCTGCAGTTCCATTTGGAAAGCTAGCTGACATAGTGGATAGAAAGAAAATATTTTGCACAGGCCTAGTGATATTCAATATCGCTGCACTATTAAGCGTATTCTCATGGAACCTAACTGTGCTCTTAACATTAAGAGCAATTCAAGGCATAGGCTCCTCCATGATATTTGCAACTAATATGGCCATCCTAATTGCAGCCTTTGACCCTAGGGAAAGGGGAAGGGTGCTAGGAATATCTAGCTGCGCAACTTATGTTGGACTATCCTCTGGACCAGTAATTGGAGGAGTTTTAAATCAGCACTTTGGCTGGCAGTCCATCATGATAGTGACCGTGTTGATAGGCCTAGTATGCATATATATTGGAACTACAAAGGTACCTAAGCAGGGCAGCAAAAAGATTGAGGGTTTCGATGGCAAGGGAACCATCCTGTTCTGCCTAGGAATTACAGCCCTTATGTACGGTATTTCAGTAATTAACTGGGTAATAATTGTAATAGGGGTTATATTAAGCGTTCTATTCATATTTACAGAGCTTAATGTAGATGACCCAGTAGTAAAGATGCAGCTATTTACAAAGAGCAAGGCCTTCCTTTGCTCTAATCTAGCAGCACTTATGAACTACAGCGCAACCAGCGCAATAACATACATGATGAGCATGTACCTACAAATGGCAAAGGGATTTTCATCCCAGAGCGCAGGACTTATACTTATCACTGCGCCTTTAATTCAGGCCATCCTTTCCCCTGGGGCAGGAAAGCTTTCAGATAGGTATTCACCATTTAAGATGGCATCAATTGGTATGGCGGTATGCACCCTAGCACTGGGCATACTGTACTTCATAGATGTGGATACATCCATGGCATATATAGTCTTTGCCCTTGTAGTAGTAGGGGTAGGCTTTGCAATATTTGCAGCCCCTAACACCAGCGCAGTAATGGGCCAGGTGGATAAGGCTGACTACGGCATAGCATCATCAATACTCGCCACAATGAGAAACATAGGTTTTACCGTAGCCATGGCAATAGTAACCTTGATAGTAGGAATATTCATGGGATCACAAGGCATGAACCAGGCTTCACCAGAGCTATTACTATCAACTATCAGGACATGCATACTGGTATTCATGGGAATATCCGTAGTAGGCATATTCGTTTCAATTAAGAGGGATTAAAATGTTAGAGCAAATTGGGATTACAACAATAATAGTACTAAATGCGTTTATCGCTATCTTCATCATCTTCATGGAGAGAAAGAATCCATCGGCAACTTTAGCATGGATCCTGATTCTCTTCTTTGCACCTGTAGTAGGAATAATCCTTTATCTATTCCTATCTCAGAACATTGCAAGATCTAAGATATTCAAGATAAACGACGACATAAATCGCTTCTACAACGTAAACGTAGAAAAGCAAAACCAGAAGTTAAAGACGGGTAACTTCACCTTTAGGGATGAGACTGCAAAAAAGTGGTCCCACCTAATCACCTTAAACCAGACCTACGGCGAGTCCCTCCTTACTCAGGATAACGATGTAAGGATATTCGACGATGGAAAGAGGATGTACGCTAGCCTTCTAAGGGACATTAAGCTGGCAGAAAAGTCCATCAACATCGAGTACTTCATCATCAAGAACGACCCGGTAGGAAATAGATTATTAAAGCTATTAGTTGAAAAGGCCAGGGAAGGGGTTAAGGTAAGACTTATAATGGACGCTCTTGGCTCCGTAGGAATTAAGGACAGAAAGTTAAGGGAGTTCGTAGAGGCAGGAGGAGAGTACCAGTTCTACTTCAAGCCTAAGATTAGAATAATCAACACCAAGCTTAACTACAGAAACCACAGAAAGATCGTGGTAATAGACGACAAGGTGGGATACGTAGGCGGCTTTAACGTTGCAAAGGAATACTTGGGATACAAGAAGAAGTTCGGCTATTGGAGAGATGCACAGTTTAGAATTACAGGTTCCGCCGTTAAGAGCTTAAACATCAGGCTTTTAATGGACTGGAACGTTGCTACAGGAAGCAAGGTGGACATATCAAAAGAGGACATCGTTCCATCGGAGGAAATTACAGGAGCTCCTATTCAGATAGTATCCTCAGGTCCAGATTCAGAAAAGCAGGAAATTAAGAGGGCCATGATGAAGATGATAACCTACGCAAAGGATAGCATCTACATTCAGACACCATACTTCATTCCAGATTCCTCAATGCTGGAATCACTAAAGATGGCAGCTCAGTCAGGAGTTGAGGTAAACATCATGATACCTCACATGCCTGACCACATCTTCGTCTACTGGGCTACCTACTCCTACGTAGGGGAGCTAATTAGAGACGGAGCAAAGGTGTTTATCTACGATAAGGGATTCCTTCACGCCAAGACGCTTGTAGTGGATTCAGAGGTAGCTACACTAGGTTCCTGCAACTTCGATAGGCGTAGTTTTAAGCTTAACTTTGAGACCAACGCCTTCGTCTACGATGAAGAAGTTTCATCTAGAATGGAAGCTTGCTTTAAGAAGGACTTAGAGAACTGTCATCAGCTCACTTTAGAGCTTTACGAAAAGAGATCAAGATGGATAAAGTTTAAGGAAAGCGTTTCCAGACTTTTATCCGATATTCTATAGAGGTAATTATGAGAAATTTTGTTAAATCACCGCTGTTCATACTGGTAGTGATACTGGTGGTGCTAAACATCATAGAGGGAGACTTTAACGATCCAGTATTTTGGATAAAAGAAAAACTATTGCTTCTTCCAGCAATAGTTATCGGTCTAAGTTTTCACGAATACGCCCACGGCTTAGCATCTCATCTACTAGGTGATCCAACTCCAAAGGTGCAGGGAAGGCTAACCTTAAATCCATTTAAGCACTTTGATGGCTTTGGATTTTTAGCACTGCTATTTGCAGGCTTTGGCTGGGGTATACCTGTAATGATAGACCCTAGATACTATAAACACCCTAGAAGGGATGAGCTTATCGTATCCCTTGCAGGTGTTACCATGAACTTTATTATCGCGGTTCTATTTACAGTTTTATTAAAGGTGATATTCACCTATAACTATAACTTCGGTGGTCCGCTACTAGAGATTATGGTCAATATCATATACATAAACATCGTGCTTATGATATTCAATCTACTTCCAATTCCGCCGCTAGACGGCTTTGGAGTGATCACTCAAATATTTAACCTTACAAAGTATAGCTGGTACTATCCTGTGTACGACAAGGGTTTTGTAATCCTTTTAATCGTTGTAATATCAGGAGTACTAGATAAGATCATGATTCCGCTAATTTCAGGAGTATATAACTTCCTGGTGCAGTGGATAATATATGCTATATAAAGTTATTAGTCTGATAGGAAATCAAAAGGTCCATTAGCTTATCCATTAAAGCTAGGGCCTTTTCTTTATTTTTATCCTTAAAGCAGGCGAAGATGGAGGTGTAGTAGCCAAATAGGTCATCTAGATATCCATCGTAGAATCCTGCTAAGACGTCCTTACGGTTAGAGCAGTCTAAAAGAAAGTTCATCCTGGATTCAAGGCGGCTGTTATATGTGCTGTAGTAGAGGATTTGATGAAAACCTCTAAACACCTTGGATAAGGTTTGAAGGTCACGGGTGTTGTAGTAGAACCTGATGAAGTTTGAGTTTTCTTCAAGCAATTCAAGTTCTTCTTCCTTGATCCTATCCATGGCAAGATCTAAGGCCACCTTTTCAAGGGCCTTTCTTTCTTTTAGCATGTCTAGGTAGGATGCTCTAGTAAAGCCTGTTACAAAGGCACCTCTATTTTTGACTATTTCAATAAGGCCATCAGATTCAAGTTTCCTTAAAACCTCTCTGATAGGGGTCCTAGATGTCTTATACTTTTCGCACAGCCTTTCCTCAGTAATCTTGTAACCAGAAAAGAGAATACCATCGGAGATATTCTTTACCATGTCCATATATATTCCTTGAATTTTCTCAGGCTTTTCCGCCTTTTTACTCTGTAAATATTCTAGTTTTAACATGTTCCCTCCAAATTGTATACAATTATATTACCCTTTATTTTACCTGTCAACAAGTGTATAATTAATATATGTTTAGCCAAAATGAGATAAAAGAAATATTGGACATTTTAGAGGATACATATCCTGACGCAAAGTGCGCTCTAGACCACCAGAACATCTACCAGCTATTGATAGCTGTAGTGCTTTCAGCCCAGACCACGGATAAGAGCGTAAACAGGATAAGCCCAGCGCTTTTTAAAAAATATCCAGATGCACTTTCCCTTTCAAAGGGAAGGATAGAGGATATTGAGGAAATCCTAAAGACCATAGGAATGTATCACACCAAGGCAAAGAGGATCAAGGACCTAGCCCTAGCTTTAGTGGAGGACTTTGATGGTGATGTACCATCAAATTACGATAGCCTAGTAAACCTTCCAGGAGTTGGAAGAAAGACGGCAAACGTGGTAATGTCAGTAGGCTTTGGTAAGGAGAGAATCGCTGTGGACACCCACGTCTTTAGAGTTTCTAACAGGATAGGCCTGGTGGATGAAAAGGATGTACTAAAGACTGAGCTATCCCTTATGGAGAATATTCCAGAGGACAGGTGGTCAAGGACTCATCACAGCCTGATCTTTCACGGAAGGAACCTATGCGATGCTAGAAAGCCAAAGTGCGAAACTTGCCCAATAAACGGCTACTGTAAATACGTAAAGGAGAACAAATGAGATTTTATTTAGCCCTATACTTTGCAAAGATAATTAACTTTCTGATCAATATAGTGGATAAGTCTAGAGGATCAAATCTATCTGGTCAGTACGCCATGAAGATAGACCCGCTGATGGTTAAGCACTTTAAGGGAATCAATCCAGACAAGGTGCTATTCATCACAGGAACCAACGGAAAGTCCACAACCAACAACCTGATAGCCCACATCTTTAAGGAAAACCACAAGGTGGTCGTATCTAATTTGGAAGGAGCAAACCTTATCTACGGAGTTGCTACAACCTTATCCAAGGCAGCATCGCTAACAGGTAGGGTAAAAGCGGACTACTTCATCTTTGAAACAGATGAAAGATTCCTTCCAATCATCCATAAGCAGCTACCTGCAAAGAACGTTCTTATCACTAACCTTCAGAAGGACCAGGTACAGAGAAATGGAGACCCTGACTTCATCTTTAGAAAGCTTTACGGAAAGCTGGATGGAGAGGTTAGATACTTCCTTAACAACGATGAGCCTAGAACTAAGGCCTTTGAGGACGTGGCAAGTGAGATCGTAACCTACGGAGTTGAAAGACACAGGGATTCATTTACAAAGCCTGATTCATTTCCAGGCATGGCCTGCCCTAAGTGCAGAGGAAAGATTCACTTTAACTACTTCAACAACGATGGAGTAGGTAACTTCGTCTGCCAGGACTGCGGCCACAGGAGTAACGATAGGGTAGACTATCTAGCTGAAAACATCGACTTTGATGAAAAGACATTTACCTTAGATGGAGTAAAGTTTAACATGCCTTACGACATGCCTTTCATGATATATAACTATGCGGCTGCAATAGCTATCGCTAAGGAGTTTGGAGGCATCAATATATCCGATGTTGTTAAGTGCTTTAATTCCTTTGAAAACATTGGAGGAAGGTACGAGGTACTTGACTACAAGGGTAAGACCATAAAGTACATGAGGATTAAGCAGGAAAATCCTGAAACCCTTCAGAGCTGCATCAACATCATGGCTCAGGACAAGGAAGAGAAGATGGTATGCCTAGGACTATGTCCACTGGTAGATATCATTCCGCACTACACCAACACCTTCTATGCCTTTGATTGCGACTTCTCAGAGCTTGTTAATTCTGGAGTTGAAAGGTACTACTGCTTCAGCCCTTACGTTTGCTACGACACTGCAAACAGGCTGATCTATGAGGGAGTACCTGAAGATATGATTCACATCAGAGATAATGAAGAGGTACAGGACCTATTCGATGAAATAGACCAGGTTAAGACGGATAACATTTACCTTATCACTTGGCTTAACACCTGGGATAAGATGAAGGATATGCTTAGAAAGGGAGGAACGGAAGATGAGTAAACTTAAGATTGCATGGCTATTCCCAGATACCCTTTACCTTCACGGAGAAAGGGGAAACATCCTTGCTCTAGAAAGGTTTGCTAAGTTAGCAGGCTTTGAGCCTGAGGTTACAAAGATAGACTTTAAGAGCACATTTAAGCCTTTAGAGTATGACCTAATCTTCTGCCCACCAGGAGAGATATCTTCCTTTAAGCCAATAGTAGATAAGCTTCTTTTAGTGAAGGATGAACTTAAGGCCTTCATGGAAAGCGGCAAAGTGCTTCTTGTTACAGGAACATCCATGGCAATATGGGGAGGAGAAATCCTTAGAAACGACGGAACCAGGCTAGAAGGCCTAGGACTGGTTAAGTTTAATACCGTAGAAAAGGACATGGTCTATGGAGACGACATCTACTTTACCTGCCAATACAACGGCAAGGAAATGGAAATGCTATGTAGCCAGATTCAGATGGCAGACTTCATTTCAGATGGTGCAGCTAGCTTCGGAAAGATTATCTATGGCTACGGCAACACGGGAGTGGATAAGGCTGAAGGCTTTATGGTAAATAACAGCATATTTACAAACTGCCTAGGACCTATGCTTGTTACAAATCCTTGGCTGACAAAGGAGATAATGAAGGTGCTAGGAGGAAGGGACGTTAAACTAGATTTCCACCTAGAAAGACAATCCTTTGAAACAAAAAAAGACCTTACTTTAAGTAAGGAAACAAATCTAAATAATTAAGCCCTGAATAATCAGGGCTTTTTGCTATTTATTGGCACCGCAGCACTTCTTGTACTTCTTACCGCTTCCGCAAGGACAAGGGTCGTTTCTTCCAGGAGTCTTTTCCTTAACTACTGTCTTTGACTTCTTGTATGCCTTAACGATTTCAAGTCTCTTTTCCTTTGAAAGAACATCTTCCCATTGCTCTAGAGTGTAAAGATAATCTGCGTTAGCAGCTAGCATGTTGAAGAACAGCTTTTCATAGTCGATCTTTAGTTCTAGTGCAGTATCCTTCTTAACCTTTTCCAGGTTGTTCTCTTCAAGTAGGGATGAGTTAATACCATCTAAGAATCCCATGAAGATTACAGGGTTAGCATCAAACTTTTCAACTAGTTCATTGAAGGTACCAGTTAAGTTTTCCTTGTAGTTTTCTAAGATGTATGTATAGATCTTAGTTTCAGTTTCGCTGTATTCCTTCCAAAAGGCGTCAAAAGTTTCTTCTGTTTGGCTTTCCATAAGGTCTTGCCATTGTTTAAATAAAGTCATTATTTCTCTCCTTTAAGTATTTGTATTACATCTCCAAGTACTGCTGATGCAGTAGGCATTGGGCCTGCGCCCTTACCGTATAGCATAACCTGTCCTACAGCATCTCCTGTAAGATAGATTGCATTGAATTCATTGTTAACCGATGAAAGAGGGTGGTCTAAGCTTACCAGCTCTGGGCCTACAGAATATGTATCCTTGTCTGCCTTTGCAAGAAGCTTAATCACTGCGCCTTTTTCCTTTGCAGCCTTGATGTCTTCCTTTGTAACCTTTGTAATTCCTGTGGTAGGAATGTCAGAAGGTGCTACATACTTTCCGAACATCAAGTAGATTAGGATTGAAAGCTTATTTGCAGCATCAAGACCTTCAACGTCTCCAGTAGGATCTGCTTCAGCAAAGCCTAGCTCCTGAGCCTTCTTTAAAACGTCTGCGTATTCAAGACCTTCGTCTGTCATCTTTGTTAGAATATAGTTTGTGGTTCCGTTTACTATGCCAAGCACTTCTTCAAAGTGGTTAGCTTGAAGGGGACCATTTATTGCGCTAAGCACAGGAATGCCGCCGCCTACTGAAGCTTCGAACATGAACTTTACGTTGTTTGCCTTAGCTTCGCTTACTAGTCTAGGCATATCCGCTGCTACAGCAGCCTTGTTAGCTGTTACCACGTGTTTGCCGCTATGTAGGGCAGCATAGATGAAGTCCTTTGCAGGGCTTACTCCGCCTAAAAGCTCGATGACAACTTGAACATCCTCATCTAGGACAATATCGTCGATATCTGATACGAACTTTTTAGGGTCCACGTAGATTCCTCTATCTCTAGTAGTGTCTCTATCTAGTATCTTTGTAATTTCAACCTGACAACCTGTTGCTTCTTGGATGATATCCTTGTTCTTTTCAAGTAGAACGTAGGTACCAGTTCCTATGTTTCCCATGCCAAGCAATCCAATATTAATTTTTTTCATAGCACTCTCCCTTTAATATCACGGAAAATTATACATTATAAATAGAATTTTGTCTTTATTATTTCACAAAAAAATATTAATATATATATTAGAGGAGGTTTGGACAATGGCATTACACGTAGTATTTGTGGAACCAGAAATTCCACCTAACACAGGTAATATTGCTAGAACCTGTGCTGCAACAGATTCAGTGCTTCATCTGGTTAAGCCACTGGGCTTTAGCATAGACGATAAGAGCCTAAAGAGGGCAGGATTAGATTACTGGCAGCACGTTAAGGTAGAGGTACACGAAAGCCTAGATGACTTTATGGAAAAGTACGGAGATAGAAGGCTATTTCTTGCTACAACAAAAGGCGGCCACTGCTACACGGACTTTAAGTACCAGGATGAGGATATGTTCCTTTTCGGTGCTGAGACTAGAGGCCTTCCAAGACCTTTCATAAATGAACATCAGGATACGGCAATTAGAATACCAATGTCTGAGTCAACAAGGTTAAGATCATTTAACCTTGCAAACTCTGCAAATATAATACTGTTTGAAGCCCTAAGACAGCTAGGTTTTCCTGGCCTTAAATAGGGTATATATATAAAAATAGCTAGGAGGAATTTGAGAAAATGGCGATTAAAGTAGGTATTAGCGGTTTTGGTAGAATCGCAAGAGTAGTAGTTAGAGCTTCCATGGATATGGAGGACATCGAGATAGCAGGTATTAACGTAAGAAACGCTGACATCGATTATCTTCTATACATGCTGAAGTACGACACTACATTTGGAAGATTTCCAAAGCCACTAGACAGATATGAAGATGGACTTATCATAGACGGTAAGAAGGTCCCTGTATATTCTGAATCTGAGGCAATAAACATTCCTTGGTCAGAATGTGGTGCTGAGTACATAGTTGAAGCAACAGGTGCTTACACAACTACAGAAAAGGCTATGGACCACATCAAGGCAGGAGCAAAGAAGGTAATAATCTCAGCACCTGCAAAGGACGATGTAACACCAACCTTCGTATTTGGAGTTAACTCTGATGAATACACAAAGGACATTCCTGTAGTATCCAACGCATCATGCACAACAAACTGTCTTGCACCTCTATGCAAGGTTATAGAGGACAACTGGGGAATAGACCAAGGTCTAATGAGCACTATTCACTCAGCTACAGCAAAGCAAAAGGTTGTTGACGCAAGATCAATGAAGGACTGGAGAACTGGTAGATCCGTATTCGGAAACATCATTCCATCAACTACAGGTGCTGCAAAGGCAGTAGGTCTAGTAATCCCTTCACTAAAGGGAAAGATGACAGGTATTTCATACAGAGTCCCTACAAGTGACGTATCAGTTATAGATCTTAACGTTGTACTTAAGAAGCCTGCCACTTACGCAGACATCTGTGCAAAGGTTAAGGAAGCATCACAGACATATCTAAAGGGCGTTATCGAATACATCGATGACGAAGTAGTTTCAGGCGACTTTGTTGGAGATAGCTGCACTTCAATATTCGACGCAAGGGAAGGTATTGAGCTTAACGACAAGTTCTTTAAGCTTATCGCTTTCTACGACAACGAGTTTGGCTATTCATCAAAGACACTTGAACTGATTAGACACATGTACAGTGTAGATCAAAAATAGAGGTGAAAATTATGAAGACAAAAGTAGCTATTAACGGATTCGGTAGAATAGGAAGAAACGCATTTAAGATTGCCCAATCAAAGGACGTAGATTTTGAAATCGTTGCAATTAACGACTTAACAGATCCTGCAACTTTAGCTCATCTACTAAAATACGACAGCTGCTTTGGCAAGTTTGAAGGAACAGTAGAAGCTAAGGAAAGCTCAATGGTAGTAAACGGTAAAGAAATTAAGATTTTAGCAGAAAAGGACCCAAGCAAACTTCCTTGGAAGGAACTGGGAGTAGAGGTAGTGCTAGAATCAACTGGTAAGTTTAACAACCACGATGGCGGCATGCTTCACATAGCTGCAGGAGCAAAGAAGGTTGTATTCTCAGCACCTGCAAAGGAAGTGGATAAGACTATCGTTATGGGAGTAAACGACGACACTTACGATCCTAAGCTTCACAATCTAATTTCAAACGCATCATGCACTACTAACTGCCTTGCTCCAGTAGCTAAGGTAGTGGACAAGGAATTTGGCATCGTTAAGGGTATGATGACAACTATTCACTCATACACCAACGACCAGAGAATTCTAGACCTGCCTCACAGCGACTTAAGAAGATCAAGAGCTGCAGCAGTATCAATGATTCCAACTACTACAGGAGCAGCAAAGGCTGTATCATTAGTTCTTCCTCAGCTAGAAGGAAAGCTAAACGGCATGGCTATGAGAGTTCCAACTCCTGCAGTATCCGTAGTAGACGTTGTATTTGAGGTTTCAAAGAGCGTAACTAAGGAAGAAGTCAACGAAGCTCTTAAGAAGGCTAGTGAAACTTATATGAAGGGCATCCTAGGTTACTGTGACGAACCTTTAGTTTCAATAGACTTTAAGCACGATGAAAGATCATCAATCGTTGACAGCCTGTCCACAATGGTTCAGGAAGGCAACATGGTTAAAGTGCTTTCATGGTACGATAACGAATGGGGTTATTCCAACAGAGTAGTAGATTTAATTCAATATATTATCAAGAAAGGTATGTAATGAAGAAGACCATTAAAGATATACAAGTTAAGGGTAAGAGAGTCCTTGTAAGAGTGGACTTTAACGTGCCTATGCAGGACGGGGCAATTACAGACGATACTAGAATCGTAGCAGCCCTTCCTACAATAAACTATCTATTAGAAAACGGAGCAAAGGTAATATTAATGTCACACCTTGGTAGACCTGATGGCGCGCCAGACATGAAGTATACCTTAAAGCCTGTAGCAGAAAAGTTAAGTGAACTTCTAGGAAAGGAAGTGCTTTTCTCAAGCTGCCCTACAGTAGTTTGTGATTCCATCAAGGAAAGAGCAAATGCTTTAGAAGATGGACAGGTAATGCTTCTAGAAAACGTAAGATATAGAAAAGAAGAGACCAAGAACGGACTGGACTTTGCCAAGGAACTTGCAGATCTAGGCGATGTATTCGTAAACGATGCTTTTGGTACAGCTCATAGAGCTCACTCATCAACAGCAGGAGTAGCAGAATACCTTCCTTGCGTAGCAGGATTTCTAATTGAAAAGGAAGTTATGTTCTTAGGTAACGCCATAGAAAATCCAAAGAGACCTTTAGTTGCAATCTTAGGTGGCGCTAAGGTTTCAGACAAGATTCCAGTAATCAACAATCTGCTTTCAAAGGTAGATAAGCTTATCATCGGAGGAGGAATGTCATACACCTTCATCAAGGCCATGGGTAAGGAAATAGGTAAGTCACTTCTAGATGAAGAAAGCCTAGACGTAGCTAAGGAACTTATGGCTAAGGCAGGGGATAAGCTGGTTCTTCCAGTAGACGTAGCTATTGCAGATGGCTACGACCCTGAAAGCCCATTTTACTATGGCTCAATAGATGAGATTCCTGCAGAAAAGGAATGCCTAGATATGGGTCCTGAAACTGTTAAGAAATACAGTGAAATCATCAAGAGCGCAAACACTGTAGTATGGAATGGACCTATGGGAGTATTTGAATTCGATAGATTCTCAAAAGGCACTTTAGGCGTTGCTATGGCTATGGCTGAATGTGATGCAACCACTATCATCGGTGGCGGAGATTCAGCTGCTGCAGTAGATAAGTTTGGCCTAGGAGATAAGATGACTCACATCTCAACAGGTGGCGGAGCATCCTTAGAATTCCTTGAAGGAAAGGTTTTACCAGGAATCGCTGTAATAGAGGAGAAGTAACATGAGAACACCACTTATAGCGGGTAACTTTAAGATGAATATGGACATAGCTAGCGCAAGAAATTACGCTAGAAAGTTTAAGGAACTGGTGGATACAAAGTACGATGTGCTAGTATGCGCGCCATACCTTCAGCTTGAAACTTTAATCTCTGAGTTTTATGGCAAGGTGATGGTAGGGGCTCAAAACGTACACTTTGAAGATAGCGGTGCTTTCACTGGGGAAATTTCTGCTCCAATGCTAAAGGAGATAGGAGTTAGCCACTGCATAGTAGGCCACTCCGAGAGAAGACAGTACTTTGGTGAGACAGATGAGGCTATTGCAAAGAAGCTTCCAAAGCTGTTTGAGAACGGCATAGTTCCAATCCTTTGCGTAGGTGAATCCCTTGAAGAGAGAAATGCTGGTAAAGAAAAGGACATCGTTTCTCATCAGGTTAAGGCAGACCTTGTAAACCTAGATGAAGAGCAGGTTAAAAAGATGGTCATAGCCTATGAACCTATATGGGCTATTGGTACTGGCCTTACTGCTACTAAGGAGCAGGCTCAGGAGATGTGTAAGCTTATTAGAGATACCGTTTCTTCTCTTTACGGTAAGGCTGCATCAGAGGATATCCTTATCCAGTATGGTGGCAGCGCAAAGCCTGAAAATATCAAGGAAATCATGTCCATGGAAGACATAGACGGAGCCCTAGTTGGTGGTGCAAGTCTTGACCCTGATAAATTTAATAAAATGCTTGATTTTTAGCCATTTACGTGATAAAATCATCTAGTTAGTAATTTAGGAGGTACATTATGGGTACATTACAAATTATCCTAATGGTTATTTTAGGACTATGCAGCATTATTATGATCATCAGTATTTTACTTCAATCAAGTAACAGTGCTGGCTTATCAGGATCAATCGCTGGTGGTGCTGAACAACTATTTGGTAAGAAAAAGAGCAAGGGTTATGATGGCATATTATCTAAGATTACAGTAGTAGCTGCAGTCTTATTCATCTGCTTATCACTAGCAATTGTTACATTATTTAATTAGTTTTAATTTATAACTTATAATTTAATATTTGCTTAAATTCTAAGAGGTGCTTTAGGGTACCTCTTATGTGACATTAAAGCAAAACAAGGAGGTTACTTTAAAATGGGTTTAAAAACTTTAGTTCCTATTATTGCCGTAGTAGGTCTACTAGTAGCATTCTGCTTAGCTAGCTGGATCAAGAAGGCTGAAGAAGGAACTGACAGAATGAAAGAAATTTCAGGCTTCATCAGAGAAGGAGCTATGGCTTTCTTAAAGAGAGAATACAAGACAATGGCAATCGTTATTGTTGTACTATTCCTATTAATCGGTATTGGTCTTGGTAACTGGACAACAGCTGTTCTTTACGTTTGTGGTGCACTACTTTCAGTACTAGCTGGATACTTCGGTATGCAAGTTGCTACTCTAGGTAACGTTAGAACTGCTAACGCTGCAATGGAATCAGGTATGCCTAAGGCATTAAAGATTGCATTTAGATCAGGTGCTGTTATGGGACTTTGCGTAGCATGTCTTGGACTATTCGGACTAGGTATGGTTCTTGTAGTATTAGGTCAAGCTACAATGGTTGAATGCGTTACTGGATTTGGTCTTGGTGCTTCATCAATGGCTCTATTCGGAAGAGTTGGTGGTGGTATCTACACTAAGGCTGCTGATGTTGGTGCTGACCTTGTAGGTAAGGTTGAAGCTGGTATCCCAGAAGACGACCCTAGAAACCCTGCAGTTATCGCAGATAACGTAGGTGACAACGTAGGTGACGTTGCTGGTATGGGTTCAGACTTATTTGAATCATATGTTGGTTCAATCGTTTCAGCTGTAACATTAGCTGGCGTAACTGCTGCTGAAGTAGCTGAAAAGGGATTCAACATTACAGAAGGTTCATTCATCCTATTCCCTATGATTCTTGCTGCACTAGGTATCGTTGCTTCAATCATCGGTATCCTATTAGTAAGAGGTAAAGAAGGTACTAACCCTGCTAAGTCATTAGACGCAGGTACATATATCTCAGGTGTTATCGTTGTTATCGGTGCTGTACTACTTTCAAAGGCAATGTTAGATAGCTACACTTATGCTTTCGCTATCATCGCAGGTCTTGCAGTAGGTATTGCTATTGGTAAGGTAACAGAAATTTACACTGCTGCTGAATACGCTTCAGTAAAGAAGATTGCTGACCAATCACAAACTGGTGCTGCAACTACTATCATCAGTGGTCTTGGCGTTGGTATGATGTCAACATTATGGCCAATCATCTTCATCGCAGTAGCTATTTTCATCGCTTACTACTTCGCTGGTATTTACGGCATCGCTCTTGCTGCTGTAGGTATGCTTTCAACTACTGGTATGACTGTAGCAGTAGACGCTTACGGTCCAGTATCAGATAACGCTGGTGGTATCGCTGAAATGTCAGAACTACCTGAAGACGTTAGAGAAATTACAGACAAGCTTGACGCAGTTGGTAATACAACAGCTGCAATCGGTAAGGGATTCGCTATCGGTTCTGCTGCTTTAACAGCTCTTGCTTTATTCGTATCATATGCAGAAGTAACTCAGCTTACTCAAAAGGGAATCAGCTTACTAGATCCACTAGTAATCATCGGATTATTCATCGGTGCAATGCTTCCATTCCTATTCAGTGCTATGACTATGAACTCAGTAGGTAAGGCTGCTAACCAAATGATCGAAGAAGTTAGAAGACAATTTAGAGAAGACAAGGGTATCATGGAAGGAACTTCAAAGCCTGACTATGCTAAGTGCGTTGAAATTTCAACTGGTGCTGCTCTTAAGGAAATGGTTGCTCCTGGACTACTAGCAATCATCGCTCCTCTACTAGTTGGTCTACTACTTGGACCTGCTGCTTTAGGCGGATTACTTGGCGGAGCTCTTTCAGCTGGCGTACTACTTGCTATCATGATGGCAAACGCTGGTGGTGCTTGGGATAACGCTAAGAAGTACGTTGAAGAAGGACACTTCGGTGGTAAGGGTTCAGAAGTACATAAGGCTGCAGTTGTTGGTGATACTGTAGGTGACCCATTCAAGGATACATCTGGTCCATCAATCAACATCTTAATCAAGCTTATGACAATCGTTTCAGTAGTATTCGCACCTCTATTCGTACAGGTTGGCGGAGTACTTACAAACCTATTAGGCTAATATTAAATTATGTATATAAACGGGATCAATTTGGTCCCGTTTTTTTCATGTCTTAAATTGACAAAATATCTGTGAGATATATAATAAAATAGAATAAGTATGAGGAGAAATATATGAAGAAAGCACACAAAATTAGTTCTTTCATATTAATAATAATTTTGCCACTTTTAGTAAGTCTTTTGGCCCTAAACATTTCACTTAGAGCGCCTGAAGTTTACTCATATCACTTAAATGAATCCCAGGCAATAGACTATACAACTTTAGACCTAACTGCCAACGATCTTGCTGACCAAATGTCAGATTTTTTAGGGGATTTCTTCGGTGATGAGGTGGACATTACTGAAAACGCAGGATACGCCAACGACCCTGTCTTTTCAGACACTGAGCAGGAGATATTGTTCGAGCTTAGAGACTATCTAAGTATCAGCCTTTTGATTGGCATAATACTGCTTCTCATGTTCATAGGCCTTTTCTTTTTCCTTTATGCAAAGGAAGAAGATGAGCTTATTTACACATCTGTAAAAATTGGGGTTTTAGCGGGGCTAGCTTTTACAATATTAACTGGTATAGCCTTGGCATTAAAGCCTGTAAGAAACGCATTTTATGCATCTCAGATAGGCATTAAACTGGCAAAGGACTCGGTGCTAAGCATCCTGTTTACAAAGGGTAACTTCTGGATCAATGTAGACGTTGTCTATGCAGCTCTTAGCGTAATTTTAATATTCCTAATATATTACATCACCAAGAGGATATGCGACCCAGACAAGATGTTCGATAGGAGAGGAAAATGGTAGCAATATTTTTAGCAGATGGATTTGAAGAAATTGAAGCTCTTACAGCAGTTGACCTGCTTAGAAGGGTAAAGATAGACGTAAGGACAGTAGGTGTAGGCTCTAAAAAGGTGAGGGGCGCACATAACATCTACGTGGAAGCAGATACCCTTATTGAAGATTTAGATTTTAACTCAGTAGACATGTTTGTACTTCCTGGAGGAATGCCTGGCACAAACAACCTAAAGGACTGCACACTTCTTAGAGAAGAACTTCTAAAGGCAAAGGATAAGTGGATATGTGCAATATGTGCAGCGCCGCTTGTACTAGGAGATTTAGGCCTTCTTGAAGGAAGAAAATGCACCATCTATCCAGGTATGGAGGAATACTTAATAGGGGGTAAGCCTAAAAAGGACTCTGTAGTAATTGATGGAAACATTGTAACTTCTAGAGGACCAGGAAAGGCAATGGACTTTGCCCTTACACTTGTTGATATTTTAACTGACAAAAAGACTAGAACAAACCTTGAAAGGAATTTGGTTTTATGATGGATTTTAAGGTGGACTACCACATCCACACCACATATTCAGACGGGGCTTTAAAGCCTGTAGAGATAATTAAAAAGAGAAAGGCCGAAGAATATGATATCGTGGCAATAACAGACCACGATGGAATAGATGGTCTTGATGAAGCCCTTACAGCAGGGGAAGCTCTGGAGATACAGGTAATTCCTGGAGTAGAAATATCTACAAAGACGCATGAGGGCGTAAAGGTACACATCTTAGGGTATAAGTTTGATAGAACCAACCAGAAGCTGATAGATACCTTAAAGGAATTACAGGAAAACAGAAAAGAGAGAAACGCTAGGCTTCTAAAGGCTTTGCAGGATCTTGGATATGACATAACCATGGAGGATGTCATAGCAAGGCCTGGCCAGACATACTTTGGAAAGCCACACTTTGCTATGGCTCTAGTAAACAAGGGATATGCAAAGACAAAAAAAGAAGCCTTCGATAACATATTTGAAAGGGATGAGATAAAGGCCATTCAAAAGAAGGGCCTTAATACAAAGGATGCCATTGAGCTAATAAACCAGGCTGGCGGCATGGCTGTACTTGCTCATCCAGGAGAGATTAAGCTTTCAAAAGAGGAAGTGGCTAATCTCGTCTTTGAACTTAAAAAGGCTGGGCTAAAGGGAATTGAATGCTATCATCCTTCCCACGATAATGAAGCTGAAAACTTCTTTATCTCCTTAGCCTCAAAATATCACCTACATATAACTCAAGGAAGCGACTTTCACGAATAGAGGTGTAAAATGATAAGAGTAAACGCTGCAGTTAGAAAGGAAGAGGACCTAGGATTAGCGTTACAGTCCAAGGTTAGCAACATCTTCCTACTGCAATCAGATATTTTAAACTTAAAAGATGTGGTGGAGAAGATTCACCAGGCAGGAAAGAAGGCCTTTGTACATACCGACTTTGTGGCAGGAGCTGCAAAGGATAAATCTGGCCTTACCATGCTAAAGAACATGGGAGTTGATGGCATCATAACCACCAAGAACTCCATAGTTAAGATTGCAAAGGAAGTGGGCCTTATAGCCATACAGAGGTTCTTCATCATAGACTCTCACTCCATAGATACTGCAATAGATTCCATCAGGATTTCAAGTCCAGACTTTGTAGAGGTAATGCCTGGAGTCATCTACGATAGAATCAAGGAAATATCCACAAAGGTAAACGTTCCTGTCATGGCGGCAGGTTTAATAGACAATAAAGAGGAGCTTGAGAGAGCTCTTGAATCTGGTGCTTACCAGATAGCAACTAGTAAAAAGGAACTTTGGGAGGTATAGAAGTGAAAATTCAATTTTGTGGTGCATCTAACACCGTTACTGGCTCATGCCATCTAATTACAACTGAAAACCATAAGATTCTGCTGGACTGTGGACAGTTCCAAGGCGGAAAGATTATGGAAGCACAAAACAGGGAGGAATTTCCTTTTAACCCTGCAGAGATAGAACTGCTACTTCTTAGCCATGCTCACATCGACCACTGCGGCAGAATTCCTCTACTTGTTAAGCGCGGATTTAAGGGTAAGATCTACTGCACAGACGCTACAGCAGACCTTCTAAACGTAATGCTAAAGGACAGCGCTCACATTCATGAGCAGGATGCTGTATACCAGACAAAGAAGAACCTTAGAGCAGGTAAGCCACCAGTAGAACCTCTTTACACAATGCAGGATGCTGAGGATGCTCTAGCTCTAGTTACACCAGTTCTTTATGACCAGCTGATAGAACTTAACGATCAGATGAAGATGGTATTTAACGACGCAGGTCATATCCTAGGTTCAGCCATCACCGAGCTATGGGTAACTGAAGGTGAGGACACATCAAAGATCGTATTCTCTGGTGACCTTGGAGTTATGGATAGACCTATCCTTAGAAATCCAACAATTATCAAGAAGGCTGACTATGTAATCATGGAGACTACATACGGCAACAGACTTCACAGTGAAAATTCAACAAGCATCAAGGAACTTTTAGATATTGTAGTAACTACCATAAAGCGCGGAGGAAACGTTGTAATTCCATCCTTTGCTGTAGGTAGAACTCAGGAGCTTCTATTCGAATTCAACAAGATATTTGAATCTGATCCTCAGTACCAGGACGTTCTTGCAGGAGTTAAGGTATATGTTGACTCACCTATGGCAACTACTGCAACTGAGGTATTTAGAAACAACGCTTCCGTATTCGATGAGGAAACTAAGGAATACATCATCCGTGGGGACAATCCTCTAGATTTTCCTAACCTAGAATTCACAAGAACAACTGCTGAATCTCAGGCTCTAAATATGAATAGAACACCTAAGATCATAATCTCTGCATCAGGAATGTGCGAAGCTGGTAGAATTCGTCACCACTTAAAGCACAACCTATGGGATGCTAGAAACAGCATCGTTTTCGTAGGATACCAGGCTGAAGGCACTTTAGGTAAGATGCTGGTAGAAGGCCAAAAGACTGTAACTTTATTCGGCGAACCTATAACCGTCAACGCAAAGATTCACAACCTAGAAGGTTTCTCCGGTCACGCAGATAGAGACGGCCTATTCGCATGGCTAAGCGGCTTTGTTAAGGAACCTAAGCACATCTTCTTAGTTCACGGCGAGATGGACTCTAAGAGGGACTTTGCTAAGTACGTTGAGGACAAGCTAGGATACAAGCCAATTGTGGTTGAAGGTAACAGCGAATTCGTTCTAGAAAAGGATGAAATAGTTAACTTCCAGGATGCTATGAAGGAAGCTTACGACGATGAACAGGTACAGAAGGTAAGGATGACCTTATCCAACATTCACAGCCAGATTGAGAACATACTTTATGGAGCTGACCTTGCTATGGGCGGTGAAATTTCAGATGCTAAGCTTACTAACATCAGAAACACTGTTGCAGAACTTGAAAAGGCAACCATCTCATTAGGATCAGCTGTAACTGAGGAAGATAGAGAGGCAAAGAATGAATAACGATGTAATATTAATCGGCATCTGCGGCGGCACAGGCTGCGGCAAGAGCACTTTAATAAACAAGATTAAGGAGCAGTTTGGTGACCAGATAACAATCTTAAGCCACGACTTCTACTACAAGTTCCACGATATGCCTTTTGAGGATAGAAAGCACCTTAACTACGACCATCCGGATGCTTTCGATACGGATATGATGATAGATCACATCAAACAGCTTAAGGCTGGCCATTCAATTCAAAGGCCAGTATACGATTTCACCATCCACAACAGGATCGATGAAACAGTTGAAGTTAAGCCTTCTAAGGTAATAATCGTTGAGGGCATCCTGATCTTTGAAAACAAGGAGCTTCTGGACCTTTTGGACATCAAGGTGTTCATAGACACGGACGCTGACGTAAGAATCATCAGAAGAATCATGAGGGATGTTAAGCACAGGGGAAGAACTTTGGAATCCGTAGTTAACCAGTACCTTAACACCGTAAAGATAATGCATGAAACCTTTGTTGAACCTAGCAAGAAGTACGCAGACATCATCGTACCTGAAGGTGGTTACAACCAGGTTGCTGTTGAAATGTTAAACGAGAGAATACAAGCATTACTAGATAAACATGAGTAAAAAGATTTTAGTATGGTCACTACTCTTTGTAGTGGCCTTTTTATGGGGCATTTCTTTTCTAGCCTCTACAATTGCATTAAAGTACGCTACCACCATGGAGGTACTATCTGTACGCTGGCTTTTGGGAGCCCTGATGTTCCTAATTCTAATAGCCTTTAAGGTTGTTAAGGTGGACTTTAAGGGTAAGCCTAAGGGTGGCCTTCTTTTGATGGCCTTGATTCAGCCCTGCATCTACTCCCTATGTGAGCTGCTGGGCATAAAGTACACTACTGTGTCTGAATCCAGCGTAATAATAGCCCTGATACCTATCATGGTAATAATCTTTTCTGCTATCTTCCTTAAGGAAAAGACTGAGCCTATGATTAAGCTTGCTGTTGGCCTGGCATTTTTAGGTGTAATAGTTAATACCGTATTTGCACCGGGCTTTTCTTTAGGCGGAGAGCTGAAGGGTTTCTTTTTCCTATTCATCGCCATAACCTGCGGTGGAATATATAACATAATGGTGGGAAGGGTAGGAAAGCACTACTCGGTGGTGGAAATGTCCACTGTAATCACCACGGCTGGCGCCATCTTCTATAACCTTATCTCTTTGATAGGGGGAAATGGCCTTCATCCTTACGTTACGCTATTCACCAACGGAAGCTTTGCCTTAAACGTACTGTTCCTAGGCCTAGGATGCTCTTTTGGTGCATACCTAATCTACAACTATATCTTAACTCAGCTACCTGCAGGAATTGCGGCCTGCTTACAGGTAAACGGAGTAACCTTAGTTGGAGTAATATCTGGCATCTTGGTAGTTGGAGATCCTTTTGGCTGGTACACTGTGGTAGGCATTATCCTGCTTACTTCTGGCATTGCAATAGCTTCTCTAAGGGGAAACAAAAATCTGGTCGAATAAGGTCAAAACTTTTGTATGAAAACTTTACATCCGTTTTCCTATCTCCTCTACAATATATCTAAAGGAGGTAGCTATGAAGGATGAATACATATTAATTAAAACTAAACAGTTCATTGAACGTCTTCCTGCTGATGAGGTGCTATCTGTTCAAAGGGATGGAAGGAAGGTACTTGTGGTAGCAGAAGACAGGGAATATGAATACTATGACAGCATGGAAAACGTGTTGAATCACCTGGATGATAGGTTCTATAAGGCTCATGGTGGTCTTGTGGTTAATCTAGACAAGATTCGCCTGATGAAGGACCAGGAAATCCAGTTTTACAACGGTTATTCCATGTTTTTAGGTAGGTCTAACTTCATAAAGGCTAAGCAGAAGTATTATTCCTACTTAAAAACCCATTAAAACCCTTGCATTTACAACATTTGTGTTGTAATATATTTGAGTACGACTTTGTCGTATGAATAAAATATTTTACACATAGCTAGTATGCCATGAAATATGGGTGCTTTACGGATCACTGCCTGTAAAGTTAGTCATGGCCATATGCTATGCAAGAGAAAACCAGGAGGAATAAAAAATGGCAGTAATTTCAATGAAACAATTACTAGAAGCTGGTGTACATTTTGGTCACCAAACAAGAAGATGGAACCCTAAGATGGCTCCTTACATCTTCACTGAAAGAAATGGAATCTATATCATCGACCTTCAAAAGACAGTTAAGAAGATTGACGAAGCTTACGATTTCATGAAGCAAGTTGGCGCAACTGGTAAACCAGTTCTATTCGTTGGTACTAAGAAGCAAGCTCAAGCTGCTATCGTTGATGAAGCTAAGAGATGCGGAATGTACTATGTAAGCGAAAGATGGTTAGGCGGAATGCTTACTAACCACAAGACTATCGCTCAAAGAATTAAGAGACTTAATGACATCAACGCTATGGCTGAAGATGGAACATTCGAAAAGCTATCCAAGAAGGAAGTTATTAAGTTAAAGGCTGAAGCTGAAAAGCTTGAAAAGTTCTTAGGCGGAATTAAGGACATGAAGGGAATGCCTGGTGCATTATTCATCGTTGACCCTAAGAAGGAAAGAATTGCAGTTAAGGAAGCTAGAATCTTAGGTATTCCTATCATCGGTATCGTAGATACAAACTGTGACCCTGATGACGTGGATTATGTTATCCCTGCAAACGATGACGCTATTAGAGCCGTTAAGCTAATTGCTGGTAGAATGGCTGATGCTATCATCGAAGCTAACCAAGGCGAAAGCTTTGATGCTCCTGAAGAAGAAGCACAAGAAGAACCTGTAGTTGAAGAGTAAGGGAGGAAGAAAAATGGCTGTAACTGCTCAAATGGTAAAAGAGTTAAGAGAAATGACTGGTGCTGGCATGATGGATTGCAAGAAGGCTCTTGTTGAGACTGATGGCAACATGGATGCTGCAGTAGATTTCTTAAAGGAAAAGGGACTTGCTAAGGCTGCTAAGAAGGCTGGAAGAGTCGCTGCAGAAGGATTAGTAAAGATCGCTGTATCTGCTGATGCTAAGACTGCTGCTTTAGTAGAAGTTAACTCAGAAACAGACTTCGTTTCAAAGAACGAAGAATTCGTTAATTTTGTAGATGATCTTGCTAAGCTAGCATTAACTACTGAATCAAACGATATAGAGGCATTCAAGGCTATGAGCTTTGAAGATGCTACAGTAGCTGATGTTTTAACAGCTAAGATCGCTAAGATCGGTGAAAACCTATCACTTAGAAGAATCGAGAAGGTTTCAGGTGACCTTGTTGCTTCATACGTTCACGGTGGTGGTAGAATCGGCGTACTTGTAGTTGGTAATGGCGCTGCTAACGATGACGTTAAGACAGCATTAACTAACATCGCTATGCAAGTAGCTGCTATGAACCCTCAATACGTATCAAGAAACGACATCTCAGCTGATGAACTTGTTAAGATGAAGAACATCACTCTTGAAAGCGCTCTTAACGATCCATTCTCACTACCTAAGCCAATCTTAAACGACCTTCTAGACAAGGCTGTTGCTGGCGTATGGGGTGAAGAAGATACTGCAATCCTTGCAGAAAAGAGAGCTGACAAGAGCTTCAACTTCAACTACTTACCAAACTTCATTTCAGAAGAAGGTAAGGCTAAGCTTGCTGAACTTGCAGTAGCTGACAAGGAAAACATCGCAGGAAACAAGATCTTCTCAGGACTTGTTGAAGGCCGTGTTCAAAAGCAACTTAAGGAAATCTGCTTACTAGACCAAGTTTATGTAAGAGCTGAAGACGGTAAGCAAACAGTAGCTAAGTACCTAGAATCAGTAGATAAGGCACTTACTATCGCTAAGGTAGTTAGATACGAAGTAGGCGAAGGTATCGAAAAGAAGGAAGAAAACTTTGCTGAAGAAGTAGCTAAGCAAATGGGAATGTAAACCCAAGAAATCAATATTTAGTCAACAACACATGGGGCTCCTAAAAAGGGGCCCTATTTCCTTGACTGGGAGGTATTATGCTAACATTTTTATGTAAAAATTTGCATAATAATCTAGTGAAAGGAAAAGAAATATGAAGAGAAAATTATTTAGCATCATACTATCACTTGCAATGGTAACGACCAACATAATGACCGCGGCAGAAAGTGGAGCTGCAGGTATGGCTATGGACTTTGGAAGCGAAACACTAAGAACTATTAGAACAGGTTTAACTTTATTCATTACAACTAAATTAGCTTAGCTATTTAGATAGTTTATCTAATTGAGGATGGAAAATTCCATCCTCTTTTTTCTTGCAAAAAATGTGGAATAAAAGCATAATGTAGTTGAGGTGATAATTATGAAAGAAGTATATGACTTTATAAAAAAATGTGGCACATACTATCTAGCAACAGTAGATGGTGATCAAGCTAGAGTTAGACCTTTTGGAACTATAGACCTATTCGAAGATAAGCTATACATCCAGACAGGTAAGGTTAAGGACTGTTCAAAACAGATGATTAAAAACCCTAAGGTAGAAATCTGCTGCTTCGATGGTGAAACTTGGCTAAGAATAGCTTGCACCATGGTTGAAGACGATAGAGTAGAGCCAAAGAAGCACATGCTTGACAACTATCCTAATTTAAGAGCCATGTATAACGAAGAAGATTCAAATACACAGGTACTTTACATGAAGGATGCAGTTGCAACATTTAGCTCATTTACCAAAGCACCAAAGGAGATAAGATGGTAGTAATCGGCAGTATATTCGTAGATATTAAAGGATATCCTCAAGGTACATACATTCCAGGAGGAAGAAACAAAGGAGATATACAGTACATACACGGTGGAGTAGCTAGAAACATCGTGGAAGATATTGCTAATGTTGAGCTAACGCCAACATTCGTATCCACAGTAGATAACTCAGGTACTGGACTAGATGTAATCCAAAAGCTTCAGAAACACAAGGTAAACTGCCAGTACATCAGGCAGTGCAAGGATGGAATGGGAACCTGGCTTGCAGTATTCAATCACTCTGGAGACTTAGAAGCTGCCATTTCAAAGCGCCCTAAGATGGACGAGATATACAGGATAATGGTAGAGCATGGAGATGAGATAGTATCTAACTGTAAGAGCGTGCTTATCGAGATAGATATGGATAAGGAAATCGTAAAGAGAACCTTTGAACTTTGCGATAAATACCATAAGCCTATCTATGCAGTAGTAAGCAACATGACCATCGCACTAGAGAGAAGAGACTATCTACACAAGGTTGACTGCTTCGTATGCAACCAGCAAGAAGCGGGCATACTGTTCTTCGACGAATTTAAGAAGGATTCTTACGAAGAACTAGCCCTTCTTCTAAAGGAGAAGATTGGTCTTGCAGATATTAAGAGCATGGTAGTAACCCTAGGCGGAGATGGAGCTGTATACGCAAGTAAGGATGGAGAATATGGATATACACCAGCTATTGAAGTAGATGTAATAGACACTACAGGGGCAGGAGATGCATTCTTTTCAGGAGTATGCATAGGACTATCCTATGGGAAATCCTTAAAGGAAGCATCAGAGATAGGTACTAGACTTGCAGCATCGGTAGTTACAAGCGTAGAAAACGTATGCCCTAGATTTTTACCTAGCGAATTTGGAATACAAATAAAGGAGTAAGATAACTTACTCCTTTTTAAATAATATTATGAAACTTTGTATTATGCTCTGGTGATTCATAGCCTTAGGATCAAACTTAGCAAGGGTGAATACCACCTGCTGCATTAACCCTATACCTATAGGCGCTATTACAGTGCAGATACCTATTGGTCCATCAAGTAGCCATGCCAAGATGAACACAGTGGATAGAATGAATACGTTTACAATGCCAATTGGTATCTTTGGCATACGCTTACCAAGAGCCACCTGGAAAGCATCCCTAGGACCACAGCAAAGCTGAGCCTTCATGTATATGTACTGTGCAGTAGCAAAGATCACGAAGGAAATCAGTATCATCACGATGCTAACCCATAGGGTGTCTGGCTTTGGTATTAAATCGATCCAGTTTAGAAGGTCTACGGTTTTACCTACTACTACAGCATCAAGGATGGTTCCAATTCCTATCTTTTCCTTAAGTAATAGGTCCATGCAGATAATTATCACGGATATTAGTATGGATGCATTGCCATAAAGAATGCCCAGCTTCTTGGATAGACCAAGAGCAAAGCAGGCCCAAGGCTCAACACCAATATCCGACTGAATCATTAGGTAGGTGCCTAGACCAAAGAGCATAAGGCCTAAGGTTGCCAGTATTGAGTTTTTTAAAATGCCTAATCTCTTGTCATTACTCATAGGACTAATATATACCATAGGTGTACATATTGCAATATTTAGGAAAGTAATGTATAATACATAAGTAATAGGCGAGGGACTGTTACACCTTGCTTTTTTTAATTTAAGGAGACAATATGAGTAGAAGAATCGGAACAGTATCAAGAGGTCTTAGAGGTCCAATCGTAAGAGAAGGAGACGATCTAAAGAAGATTGTGGTAGATACCTTTATGGACTGCCTAAACAACGGAGAGTTTGAAATTGGAAGTAAAGACGTACTAGCCATTACAGAGTCCATACTTGCCCGCTCACAGAAGAACTACGCAAGTAAAGACAATCTAGCTAAAGACGTGGAAAACAAGCTAGGAAAGGGAACTGTAGGCCTGGTATTTCCAATTTTATCTAGAAACAGGTTCGCAATCTGCCTTAGAGGTATAGCTAAGGGAAGCAAGAAGGTAGTTTTAATGCTTAGCTATCCATCAGACGAGGTAGGTAACCATCTATTAGATTTAGACCTGCTTGACGAAAAGGGAGTTAATCCATATACAGACGTGCTTACACAAGAAGAGTTTGAAAAGATCTTCGGTAAGTCAAGACATACATTTACTAATGTGGACTACGTAAACTACTATAAGGGATTAATTGAAGAAGAAGGAGCAGAAGCTGAGATCATCTTCAGCAACAACCCTAGAAAGATAGTGGATTACGCAGACAAGGTAATCTGCTGCGATATCCACACCAGAAGAAGAACTAAGAGACTTATCAAGGAAGCTGGAGCTAGCGTAGTTCTAGGAATGGACGATCTACTTAATAGCCCTGTAGATGGCTCAGGATATAACCCTGACTACGGCATCCTAGGTTCAAACAAGGCTACAGAAGATACAATCAAGCTATTCCCAATTAACTGCCAGGAATTCGTAGAAGGTGTGCAGGAAGAGATAAGGAAGCTTACAGGAAAGACCATCGAAGTTATGGTTTATGGAGATGGTGCATTCAAGGATCCTGTAGGAAAGATTTGGGAGCTTGCTGACCCTGTAGTTAGCCCTGGATATACAGCTGGACTTAAGGGACAACCTAACGAACTAAAGCTTAAATATTTAGCAGATAACGACTTTGGCGACCTTCAAGGAGAAGAACTAAAGGAAGCCATAGAAAAGGCTATTAGAGAGAAGGATTCAAACCTTGTAGGACAGATGGTAACAGAAGGAACTACTCCTAGAAGACTTACAGATCTACTAGGTTCACTATGCGACTTAACATCAGGTTCAGGTGACAAGGGAACTCCGTTTATATATATCCAAGGATATTTCGATAACTACACAGATTAATGAAAAATATTGAAAGGTTGCATTGCAACCTTTTTTTAATTTATGGTATAATATATGAAATGTGAAAGATAGGAGAAAGGTGAATAATGGAACCTAAATACAAGAGAGTTTTATTAAAGATTAGTGGCGAAGCTTTAGCAGGGGAGCAGAAGTTTGGAATCAACCCTCAGATGACTAAAGTGGTAGCTAAACAGATCAAGGAAATAAACGATCTAGGTGTTGAAACTGCCATCGTTGTAGGAGGCGGAAACTTCTGGAGAGGTAGAACTAGCCAGGACATGGATAGAGCTACAGCAGACTACATGGGAATGCTGGCTACAGTAATGAACTCCATGGCACTTCAGGATGCACTGCTTGCACAGGGAGTAAAGACAAAGGTACAAACTGCCATCGAGATGAAAGAACTGGCAGAGCCTTACGCTAGAAGAAGAGCTTTAAGACACTTAGAACATAACGAGGTAGTAATCTTTGGAGCAGGAACAGGAAATCCTTTCTTCTCAACAGATACTGCTGCAGCACTTAGAGCTGCCGAAATAGATGCGGATGTAATACTTCTTGCAAAGAACATTGACGGGGTATATGATTCAGATCCAGCAACAAATAAAGATGCAAAGAAGTTCGATGAGCTATCATTTATGGATGTGGTAGAACAAGATCTTAAGGTAATGGACCTTACAGCAGCTACACTTTGTAAGGACAACAACATTAAGATTCACGTATTCGCACTTTCAGAAGAAGGTAATGTAAAGAAAGCCGTTTGTGGAGAAAAGATCGGCACATTGATTAAATAGGAGGATGTTATGGCTGAAATTAAAGAAATGATGGAAGCAAAGATTGAAAAGTCAATTTCAATTTTAAAGGAAGATTTAAACACAGTAAGAGCAGGAAGAGCAAACCCTGCACTTTTAGATAAGGTTACAGTAGACTACTATGGAACTCCAACACCATTAAGGAACATTGCAAACATTTCAGTTCCAGATCCAAGAACTCTACTTATCTCACCATTTGATGCTAGCTCAATTCAAAACATTGAAAAGGCTATCAACATGGCTAATATTGGTATCAACCCTTCAAACGATGGTAAGTGCGTAAGACTTGCTATCCCTCAACTAACAGAGGAAAGAAGAATTGAACTTACTAAGCAGGTAAAGAAGATCGGTGAAGACGCAAAGGTAGCCATCAGAAACCTTAGAAGAGACGCAAACGAACACCTTAAGAAACAACAGAAGGATGGAGAATTAACTGAAGACGATCTAAAGGAAGAACTTGATCAAATCCAAAAGGCAATCGACAAGGCTATCAAGCTAGTTGATGAAACTGTTGCTAACAAGGATAAGGAAATATTAGAAGTTTAATAGTGTGGCTTTATGCCACACTTTTATATAGGTGACATATGTTAGATTTAGATAGAATCCCAAAACACGTTGGGATAATTATGGACGGAAACGGTAGATGGGCTAAGGCTCACATGGTTCCTAGGGTAGCTGGACACAATGCTGGCATGAAGGCCATGAAGGAGATTCTTAAAAAGGCTAAAACCCTTGGAATAGAGCACTTGACCGTGTATGCCTTTTCCACAGAAAACTGGAAGAGAACGGCTGAAGAGATAAGCGGAATCTTTTCACTGCTAGTTAAGTACGTAGATAGCGAGTTAAAGGAACTTAACTATAATAACGTTAAAGTAAATATACTTGGAGATGTATCACCGCTGCCAGAAGATGCTTTAGATAGGATTACTAAGGCTGTAGAAGATACCAAGGATAACGACGGTATATGCTTTAACATTTGCCTTAACTACGGTTCAAGGGCAGAGATCGTAAGAGCAGTAAAGAACATGACTGGGGAGATCACAGAGGAGAACCTTTCAAAGCACCTTTACACAGGAGAGCTGGGAATCCCAGATCCAGAGGTAATAATTAGGACTAGCGGAGAAGAAAGGCTTTCAAACTTCCTGATGTGGCAGGCAGCATATAGCGAGTTCGTCTTTACAGATGTGCTTTGGCCAGACTTTACCCCAGAAGAATTTGAAAGGTGTATTGAGGAATATCAGTCTAGAGATAGACGATTTGGAGGAAGAAAATAATGAAAACTAGAGTATTAGCTGGTTTATGCATGGTGCCGCTATTAGTAATTGTGTATTTAGGCGGTTACTGGCTAATTGGTGCGGCATTCTTAATCGGCTTAATAGGACTTAAGGAATTTTACGAGGGCTTTAAGAACATGGGATTTAAACCTGCATTCATAGTAGGCTACCTATCCCTATTCGTTCTTTACGTAATTCAGCTTTGGGCCCCAAACAACTTCACGCTTATACTACTTTGGATGTTTTTATCCGTCATGGCAAGTGGCCTTTACCTATTTAAGATAGAGGATAGAAAGCTAGAAGATGCAGTAACAACAGCTATTGGAATTATGTACGTGGTATTCTTCTCGTTCCATATAGCACTAATTGCAGATTCACCAGATCTAAGCATAATGATCTGGATAGTTTTGATTGCATCCTTTGCAACAGACATATTCGCATACTTTTCAGGCTACCTATTTGGCAACAAGAAGCTTTGTCCTAACCTAAGTCCAAAGAAGACCTGGGCTGGAGCAATAGGAGGAACCTTAGGTAGCATCATCTGCTGCGGAGCCTTCGGATACTTTGTAATGCCAGATATGCTAGTACACTGTTTAGTGATAGGTTTAGTTGGAGCAATATTTGCTCAGCTAGGAGACTTAACAGCATCAGCATTTAAGAGAAAGATGGGAATTAAGGACTACGGAAAACTAATACCAGGTCACGGCGGCATCATGGACCGCTTCGATAGCGTAATAATGGTAGCCCCAGTGGTTTACTACTACATGACCTTCGTAATGTAACAGGAAAGACTTATGAAAAAGATAGCAATACTAGGAAGCACAGGTTCCATAGGAACTCAAGGACTGGATATTGTAAGAAAGAATCCAGAAAAGTTTCAGGTAACCTGCGTATCCTGCGGAAATAGAATAAAAGAGCTGGAAGAGCAGATCAAGGAGTTTAAACCTTCTCTTGCTGTAGTAGCAAAAGAGGAAGATGCCCTTTACCTAAAGAAGAAGTATCCCAATATGGATATTGAGTTTGGTGATGAAGGGCTAGTTACAGCTGCTACTTCAGACTGTGATATGGTGCTTAACTCACTTATGGGGATTAAGGGACTTGCTCCTACCTGCGCAGGAATTAAGGCAGGAAAGGATATAGCCCTAGCTAACAAGGAAACCCTGGTAACAGGGGGAAGACTTGTCATGGATCTGGTAAAGGAAAATGGAGTTAAGCTTCTTCCTGTAGATAGCGAGCATAGCGCAATCTTTCAGTGCTTAGAAGGAAACAAGAATAGAGACTTTAGAAGAATTCTTTTAACCTGCTCAGGTGGACCTTTTAGAGGATATACCTTAGACAAGCTAAAGGATGTTACACTTGCTGAAGCATTAAAGCATCCTAAGTGGAACATGGGAAAGAAGATCACCATAGATTCAGCAACCCTTATGAACAAGGGACTTGAAGTGATTGAAGCAAAGCACCTGTTTGGTGCATCGCTTGATCAGGTTCAGGTAGTGGTTCACCCTCAGTCCATAGTTCACTCAGCGGTAGAGTACATGGATTCATCCATCATCGCTCAGCTGGGAGTGCCGGATATGAGGATACCAATTTCACTGGCCTTTGGCTATCCAGATAGAATACCATCAAGTGAAAGTGAACTTAATCTATTTGGACAAAACCTAACCTTTGAAGAGCCAGATATGGAAACCTTTAAGTGCTTAAAGCTTGCATTTGAGGCAGAGGAAAAGGGCGGAAGCTATCCGGTAGTGCTTAATGGTGCCAACGAGGTACTGGTGGATAAGTTCCTAAAGGGTGAAATTAGATTTATTCAAATACAAGAGAGACTAGAAGAAATCCTTGAAGGCCATAAGCCATCATATGACTTAGGACTACAGGATATTTTAGATATAGATAAGGAGATTAGAGAACAACTAGCATGAAGACAGCAATACTAGCAATTCTACTGTTCTGCGTGCTTATCTTTCCGCACGAGCTTGGTCACTTTGTAGTAGCCAAGATGTGCAAGGTGCAGGTAAACGAATTTGCGCTGGGAATGGGTCCTGCAATCTTTAAGAAGCAAAGGGGAGAAACCCTTTACTCGCTTAGGGCCATTCCAATAGGTGGATACTGCGCCATGGAAGGAGAAAACGAAGAATCAGAAAATCCAAGGGCTTTTAACAACAAGAAGGCATGGCAAAAGATATGCGTTCTAGTTGCAGGCTCCTTTATGAACGTGCTTATCTGCGTAGTTATCATGATTATCATGGCAGCATCTACAGGTACTGCAACTACCATCATAGATAAGGTTCAGGAGGGAATGCCAGCTTATGGAGTAATACAAGAAGGGGACCAAATAATCGACATAGACGGTAAAGCTGTAAACACTTGGAACGACGTGGGAGAATTTCTGCAGGGACAGGATAAAACAGCCCGTATTACCGTTTTAAGAGATGGTAATGAACAAACTCTCAAAGTTAATGTAAAACTGGACGAGGAAGCAAATAGGAAGGTTATAGGCATAACCTGTAAGGTAGATAAAAGCCTAGGAACATCTCTTTCAAGAGGAATTAAGGCTACAGGCCAGATGTGCGTCACAATGGTGGATTCACTAGCAATGCTCTTTACAGGTAGAGCAGGTATGGATGATCTAGCTGGACCAGTAGGCCTAATATCCATAGTAGGGCAGACATCAAGTCTTGGACTTATGTACTTCTTCTACCTGATGGCATTTATCAGCCTAAATTTAGCATTTGTAAACATGCTGCCATTTCCTGCCCTTGATGGAGGAAGAATCCTATTCGTAATAATTAGAAAAGTTACAGGCAAGATGATAACAGACGAGATGGAAGGAACAGTCCATACCATTGGAATGCTGCTTCTACTTGCCCTGATGTTCTACATAACTTGGAACGATATAGTGAGGTTACTATGACAAGACAGGTAAAAGTTAAAGACGTACTGATAGGCGGCGGAGCGCCAATAACCATTCAGTCCATGACCAACGTGGACTCAAGGGATAGCAAGGCTTTAATAAAGCAGATTCTAGACCTTGAAGAAGCAGGCTGCGAGATAGTTAGAATGGCAGTTCCAGATATGGAGTCAGTACAGTCTATCAAGGAAGTTAAAAAGCATATACATATTCCGCTAGTAGCAGACATTCACTTCGATTACCGCCTTGCTGTGGCAGCAATTGAAGCTGGAGTGGACAAGGTTAGAATTAACCCTGGTAACATAGGCTCAGTTGAAAACGTTAAAGTTGTAGTAGATGCTGCAAAGGAAAGAAATATCCCTATTAGAGTCGGAGTAAACTCTGGCTCTCTAGAAAAGGATATTTTAGCTAAGTACGGCAAGGTTACTGCAGAAGGCCTTGCAGAAAGCGCCCTTAGAAATCTAAAGGTAATTGAAGACTTAGGCTACGATAACCTAGTAGTTTCTCTAAAGTCATCTGACGTTAAGATGAACTATGAGGCCCATAAAATACTGTCTGAAAGAACGGATCATCCAATTCACATTGGAATTACTGAGGCTGGCACCATGAAACTGGGAAAGACCAAGTCAGCAATTGGTATTGGTGCGCTGTTACTAGACGGCATTGGAGATACCATGAGGGTATCTTTAACAGCAAACCCTGTGGAAGAAGTAAAGTACGCCAAGGAAATACTTAAAGTCCTAGGCCTTAGAAAGCAGGGCGTAAACTATATATCCTGTCCAACCTGCGGAAGGACCAAGATTGACCTTGAAGGTCTAACTGAAAAGATCGAAGCAAAGCTAGAGGGCTTTGACGGAATCACCGTTGCCATCATGGGATGCGCAGTAAACGGCCCAGGGGAAGCCAAGGAAGCAGACTTTGGAGTAGCTGGTGGAGACGGCAAGGGATTATTATTTAAAAAAGGAGAAATCATTAAGAGCGTTAAGGAAGAGGAAATTCCAGATGCTCTATACGATTTAATTAATAATGGAACAGCTGATAAATAAGCACATGCACCTTACTGAAATTGGAGATCATCCAGTTTCAGACTACGTGTATCAGGTAGAAAGTTCATATATCGACAAGGACACAAGAGTACTATACATCAATTTAGTACTCAATTTTGTCATGCCTTACATGGATGTAAAGAGGATAAAGCTTGACATCCTTAATATGATACCTGACCTAGAGGACGTGGTATTTACATTTAGGTATGAGAATATGATTCTTACTGAAGAAGAAATTGCAATTAACTATCTGCCATACCTTATTGCAAAGTATAAGGAATACTCAAGCCTTACCAAGTCCATACAGCTTAGACAGCTAACCGTATATAAAGGGGTTATTAGAGTTCCAGTTTTAGGTGAAGTTATGGCAAACATGCTTAACGAAAGAGCAGCTTTAAAGTATGCTCACACCTTTAACGAAACATTCAATATTAATTTTAAGTTTGAATTTGTAAACAACGAAACCGTCTTTGAAAAGGTAACAAAGGAGATAGAAGAAGAACACGAAGAAATTAAGGTTAAGACAAGGAGCAAGGTAATCTTCGGAAAAGAAATAAACATGAACCCAATAGAGGTTGAAGATGTACTACCAGATGGCCGACCTGTTGCAATAAAGGGTGAAATATTTAGAATAACCTTTACTCAGACAAAGAGAGGAAGCTTCATTGCATCTATCCTTGTTACAAACCATAAATCAACCATCGCCTGCAAGGCATTTTTGCAGCCAGATAAAAAAGAACAACTGGAAAAGAATTTATCTGAAGGACAGACAGTCCTTGTTTCAGGTAACCCTCAGATAGATAACTTCGATAATGGAGCTACTGTCATCATGATGGATAACATCAATCAGGCGGAAAGCCTTCCAAAGAGGATGGAAACATACCAGGGAGAAAAGAAGAGGGTAGAGCTTCACTGCCACAGCCTTATGAGCCAGATGGACGGCCTTAACAAGCCTAGCGACATTGTAAAGAAGAGCTATGAGTGGGGACAAAAGGCTGTTGCCATTACAGACCACGGTGTAGTTCAAGCCTTTCCAGATATGAAGGCTGCTGCAGATAAATACAAGGACTTCAAGGTTATCTACGGCCTAGAAGGATACGTCTTTGATGATGAAGGCGGAAGTGTTTCATACAAGCAAACGAACACCCATCACATCATTATCCTGGCAAAGACTCAGGAAGGGCTAAAGAACATGTACAAGCTGGTTTCTTTTTCCCACCTAGACTACTTCTACAGAAAGCCTAGACTTCCTTGGTCACTGTTAAATGAATACAGGGAAGGATTGATTATCGGTTCTGCCTGTGAAGCAGGTGAACTTTATTCTGCAATTAGAAATAAGCATAGCAAGGAAAGAATAGAGGAAATAGCAGCAAGATACGACTACCTTGAAATACAGCCTAGAATTAACAACAAGTTCATGATAGAAAGGGGCATAGTAAGCTCCATCACTGACCTTGAAGATATTAATAGATACATTGTAAATCTTGGTGAAAAACTGGGTAAGCCAGTAGTAGCAACTACAGATGCTCACTACCCAGAGCCAGAAGCAGCCATTTACAGAAACATCCTCTTTGCAGGTCAAGGATACAAGGATGCAGAGGATGGAGAAGGACTTTTCCTTAGAACAACCCAGGAAATGTTAGATGAATTCAGCTATCTAGGTGAGGAAAAGGCAAAAGAGGTTGTAATAGATAACACCAACTTGATTGCAGATATGATCGATGGCACTATTCGCCCTGTTCCTGAGGAGAAATGCCCACCAAAGATCAAGGATGCAGAGAAGATTTTAGAGGAATCTTGCTACAAGAAGGTACATGAAATATATGGAGATCCACTTCCTGAGCCTATTCAAAAGAGACTGGATAAGGAGCTAAATTCAATTATAGGTAACGGATACGCTGTAATGTACGTATCTGCTAAGATGTTGGTAGAAAAGAGCAATAAGGATGGATACCTGGTAGGTTCAAGAGGCTCCGTTGGTTCATCCTTTGCAGCTACAATGTCAGGAATTACAGAGGTAAATCCACT
Organism: Clostridia bacterium; assembly: GCA_024403135.1. Classification (GTDB taxonomy): domain Bacteria; phylum Bacillota; class Clostridia; order Peptostreptococcales; family Anaerovoracaceae; genus JAKSSK01. Next base: position 33,766 of record JAKSSK010000001.1, on the reverse strand, counting down.
TCCCCCACACTATATCTGCCCTGACTGCAAGGAGCTTGTATGGGGAGATCAAAATCTATACGACTGTGGCTGCGACATGCCAGAAATGAAGTGTCCTAAGTGCGGTGCTACCATGAAGCAGGATGGATTTACCATTCCATTTGAAACCTTCCTTGGTTTTACTGGAAACAAGGAGCCAGATATCGACCTTAACTTCGCAGGAGAATACCAGCCTATAGCTCACAAGTACGTAGGTGAAATCTTCGGCGAAAAGAACGTATTTAAGGCAGGTACAGTAGGCACCATCAAGGATAAGACTGCCTATGGATTTGTTAAGAAATACTTTGAGGAAAGGCAGATACCTGTAGCAAAGTATGAAGTGGATAGGCTTGTATCTGAATGTACGGGAGTTAAGCGTACTACAGGTCAGCATCCAGGCGGTATAGTAATATGTCCCGATGACCATGAGATATATGAGTTCTGTCCAGTGCAGCATCCAGCAAACGATACTACATCGGACATAATCACTACTCATTTCGACTACCACAAGATAGACCAGAACCTGCTCAAACTGGACATACTAGGTCACGATGTACCTTCCATGATCAGGCAGCTTCAGGATATGACAGGGATAGATCCATACTCAATACCATTTAAGGATGACAAGGTAAAGAGCATATTCACAGGGCCAGAAGCCTTGGATATCTTGGATAAGAAATACATATTCACCCACGGAAGCTTTGGAATACCTGAATTTGGAACCAGCTTTACTAGACAGATGCTGGACGACACAAAGCCGGACAAGTTTGCCGACCTAATTCGAATTTCAGGTTTCTCCCACGGTACCGACGTATGGCTAAACAACGCCCAGGACTATATACGTTCTGGAGAGGCCACCATGAGAGAAGTAATTTCAACTCGTGACGACATTATGAACTACCTGATCCTAAAGGGACTTCCTAACAACATAGCCTTCGACATCATGGAAAAGGTTAGAAAGGGTAAGGGAGTAGCCGAGGATAAGGAAAAGATAATGATAGAAAACAACGTGCCTAACTGGTACATTGATTCCTGCAAGAAGATTAAGTATATGTTCCCTAGAGCCCATGCTGTAGCATACACCATGATGAGCTGGAGAATGGCCTGGTTTAAGGTGTACTATCCAAGAGAGTTTTATGCCACTTACTTCACCACCAAGGTAGCTGAGTTTAATGCTTCGGCCTGCCTAAAGGGTAAGGGAGCGATTAAGCAGAGAATGGATGAAATAACCCAAAAGAGCATCAACGCAACTAAACTTGAAAAGGATGAACTAATCGTCCTTGAAGTTGCATACGAGATGCACGCTAGAGGATATGAGTTTACTGCTCCAAAATTAGGAGTATCTTCTGCTACAAAATTTGGCCTTTTAGATGGCAAGGTAATACTTCCACTTGTTGCACTTGACGGAGTAGGAGAAACAGCTGCAAAAGCCATCGCATCTGAATACGAAAAGGCAAAATTTGAGACTGTTGAGGAGATACAGAATAGAGCTGGGGCAAACAAGAGCTGCATAGAAGCTTTAAGAAGCTACGGAGTCCTTGATGGACTTCCTGAAACTGATCAGCTTTCTTTCTTCTAGGGCTTGCAATTTCAAAGACTATGTGGTAATATACATATGATCTAATTAAATACGGTAAGACGTAAAGAGTGGTCAAAGACCACTCTTTCAAATTTATATGAGAGGAGAGACTATGGCGAAAGTAAAAATCACCACTCAGGTTTCAGATCTACTTGCTCCATTCCTAGAAGAAAATGGTCTAGAGCTATATGATGTGGAATTTGTAAAAGAAGGTAGAGATTGGTTCCTTAGGGTCTACATCGACAAGGACGACTACGTGGATACCGATGATTGCGAGCTGGTTTCAAGATTCCTATCTGAGAAACTGGACGAAGAAGACCCAATAGAGCAAAACTATTACCTTGAAGTATCATCGCCTGGCATGGACAGGGCCATCAGAAATGAGGCGGAATACCAGAAGTATTCAGGAAGGGTTGTAGACGTAAAGCTATACAGCCAAGTTGACGGCCAGAAGGAATTTCAAGGAACACTAAAGGGACTGGTAGATGGTCAAGTTATCATCGAAGACGAAAAGGGAAGCCATAGTTTTCCTTTAGAAGCAATTTCAAAGACAAAGTTAGCAGTGTTGTTTTAGGAGGATATAAAGATGAACAATAAACAAGCTAAGGATTTCATCGAAGGCTTAGAAGAACTAGAAAAGGAAAAAGGAATTCCTCAGGAAGTTATCTTTGAAGCCATCGAATCTGCTCTAGTTTCAGCATACAAGAAGGACTACGGTACTTCAGAAAACGTTAGAGTAGAAGTGGATAGAGAAAACATAGAAGTAAACGTATTCGTAAGAATGGACGTAGTTGAAGAAGTGGAAGACGTAAGCACACAGATTTCCATCGAAGAAGCTAAGTCCTACGACGAAAGATACGAAGTTGGCGACTACATCGAGTTCCAGGTAACACCAGCTGACTTTGGACGTATTGCAGCTCAAACAGCTAAGCAGGTAGTAGTTCAAAGAATTAGAGAAGCTGAGCGTGGCATGATCTTCGATAACTACATCACAAGACAAGGAGAAATCCTAACAGGTGTAGTTCAAAGAGTATCAAACGGAACAATTTTCGTTAATATTGGAATGACTGAAGGTATCCTTTCAGTTGCAGAGCAGGTTCCTGGTGAACACTTCACTGAAGGTCAAAGACTTAAGGTGTACATCATGGATGTTAGAAGAACTAGCAAGGGACCTCAAATCTTCTTATCTAGATCACATCCTGGTCTAGTAAAGAGACTGTTCGAACTAGAAGTTCCAGAAATTGAAGATGGAACAGTAGAGATCATGGGAATCGCAAGAGAAGCAGGATCAAGAACTAAGATGGCTGTTTACACAGACGACGAAAACGTAGATCCAGTAGGAGCTTGCGTAGGGACTAGAGGCTCAAGAGTTCAAAACATAGTAGATGAACTTAACGGAGAAAAGATAGACATCATCACTTGGTCAGATGATCCAGAAGAACTAATTTCAAGCGTACTTAGCCCAGCTAAGGTTGAAAGGGTTATCATCGACGGTGAAAAGATGGCTACAGTAGTAGTTCCTGACTACCAACTTTCACTTGCAATAGGTAAGGAAGGACAAAACGTAAGACTTGCTGCTAAGGTAAGCGGATGGAAGATTGACATTAAGAGCCAATCACAGTATGAAGAAGCCTATGGCGAATTTGAAGAAATGGAATCAGAAGAAGAATAATGAAAGATAGAAAAGTACCTATGAGAAAATGCGTCGGATGTGGCGTTTCAAAACCTAAAGAAGAGCTGGTAAGAATTGCCTTCTTTGAGAATGAACTTAGCCTTGACCTATCGGGAAGAGCTAAGGGAAGAGGAGTCTACCTTTGCAAGGGAAGCAAAGACTGCATAGATAAAGCTGCTAAGCGAAAGGCCATACAGAGAAGTTTTCCTGGAGTAAAGGCAGATGACATCACTAAAGTTTTAGAGGAGATATATGGAAAAGATATATAGCTTGCTAGGCTTTTGCGCAAAATCTAGAAATCTCATAACAGGGTACAATTCATGCATCTTTAGTATGAACAAAAGGAAGATCAAATTAATCATAATAGCGGAGGACCTGGCAGATAACTCAAAGGAAAAGATCATCAAGGCCTGCGAAAAGAACGAAGTAAAGTACTTCATCATAAGCACCATGGAAAGGTTATCCAAGGTTACAGGTAAGGAAAACTGCGGAATATTTGGAATTACCGAAGAAAACTTCGCACAGGCGATATCAAAGGAGATGGAATAATTGGCAATAAAAGTATATGAATTAGCAAAAGAACTTAACATTCCAAGCAAGGATCTAGTAGCAAAGATTCAAGGAATGGGAATCGATGTCAAGAGCCATATGAGCGCTTTATCCGACAGCGACGTTGAAAAGATAAAGAACGATGGAAAGGAAAAGGAGAAGAAGGCTCCAGTAGGCAAGCGTCCTCCAATTGGAGCACCAACAGGAAAGAGACCTGCATGGAAGCCTGTAATTTCCAAGGACATCGAAGCAAGAACAATAGGAAAAGACGGTAAAATTGAAAAGTCCGAAGCTGAACTTAAGAGAGTTGAGGAAGAAAAGAAGGCTCCAGAAGTAAAGAAGGAAGAACCTAAGAAACCTCAAGTTAAGATCGTTAAGCCAGCAGAACAGGTTAGAAAGGAAGAAAAGGCTAGAAAGGAAAGAACTAAGCCAGCGCCTCAACCTAAGAAGGAGAAGCCTGCTCCAAAGCCTAGAATGCCAAAGGAAGAAAAGGCTGAAGCTCCAAAGACTGTTTCAAAGCCTAGACACGACTCATTTAAGGATAAGGATAGAGACAGAGAAAAGAATAAGTTCTCAAAGCTTGAAAACGGCGGAAAGAAGTCAAAGAAGGCTATGCAGCAGAGATCACTTGAAAAGGCTGCAAAACCTAAGAAGCACAAGGACTATAAACAAGTTGTTGAAGAACCAGAAGTAGAGGAAGAACCACTTCCATTAGGAACAAAGGTTATCACAGTACCTATCACAGTAGCAGGTTTCTGCGAACAGCTAGAGGTATCCACTTCAAAGGTTATCATGACTTTAATGAAGCTAGGTGTAATGGCTAACATTAACCAGAACCTAGATGAAGATACATGCATGCTACTTGCTGACGATTTAGGCATTCAGCTTGTAATCGGCAAGGTTGAAGAAGAAGAGGTAGAAGTAGGTATCGAAAACTTCGAAGATAAAGAAGAAGATCTAAAGACTAGAGCACCTATCATCACAGTTATGGGTCACGTTGACCACGGTAAGACTTCACTTCTTGACGCAATCAGAAAGACAAACGTAACTAGCACAGAATCTGGTGGTATCACTCAGCACATCGGTGCATCAGAAGTTAAGATCAACGGTCAAAAGATTGTATTCTTAGATACTCCTGGCCACGAAGCTTTCACAGCAATGAGAGCTAGAGGTGCTATGATCACAGATATTGCAGTTTTAGTAGTTGCAGCAGACGACTCAGTAAAGCCTCAGACGGTTGAATCAATCAGCCACGCTAAGGCAGCAGGAGTTCCAATCATCGTTGCAATCAACAAGATAGATAAGCCAGGTGCAAACCCAGATAGAGTAAAGCAGGATTTAACTGAGCACGGCATCCTAGTAGAAGACTGGGGCGGCGACGTTATCTGCGTTCCCGTATCAGCTAAGACTGGTGAAGGTATCACAAACCTACTAGAAATGATACTTCTTCAAGCAGAAGTTCTTGAACTTAAGGCAAATCCTAACAGACTTGCTCTAGGTACAGTAATCGAAGCTAGACTGGACAAGGCTAGAGGACCTGTTGCTTCACTTCTAGTAACAAACGGAACCATCAAGAGCGGTCAATCAGTAGTTGCAGGTACTTGCTCAGGTAGAATTAGACTTATGACTAACTTCAAGGGCGAGACCATCAAGAAGGCTGGTCCTGCTACAGCAGTTGAAATCCTAGGACTTACAGACGTACCTCAAGCAGGTGATGAGTTCAATGTAGTAAAAGAAGATAAGATTGCAAGAGAAATCGCTGAAAACAGAAAGCAAAAGCTTAGAGAAGAAGTTCTTGCTAGAAATGCAAGCTCAACTTTAGAGCAGCTATTCAGCCAGATTTCAGAAGGCGAAGTTAAGGACCTTAACCTTATCATCAAGGGCGACGTACAGGGTTCAGTAGGAGCTATCGTTGCATCACTTGAAAAGCTTAACAACGAAAACGTTAGAGTTAAGATCGTACATACTGGTGTAGGTACTGTAAATGAATCAGACGTAATGCTTGCTTCAACTACAGGCTCAATCATCATCGGATTTAACGTAAGACCTTCAACTGCTATTCAGACTATGGCAGATAGAGACAACATTCAGATCAGACTGTACAGAGTAATCTACGACATCATCAACGATGTTGAAGACGCTATGAAGGGTATGCTTGATCCTGAATTCAAGGAAGAAGTTCTTGGTAAGGCTGAAGTTAGATCAACCTTTAAGGTTCCTGGAGTTGGCATCATCGCAGGTGCATACGTACAGGAAGGTAAGGTACAGAGAAACGCTGAAATTAGACTGGTTAGAGACGGCATAGTAATCCACGAAGGTTTAATTTCATCACTTAAGAGATTTAAGGACGATGCTAAGGAAGTAGCTAAGGGCTTCGAATGCGGTATCGGCATCGAGGCATATAACGACATCAAGGACGGAGACGTTATTGAATGCTTCCACATGGTTGAAATAGAGAGAGACTAATATGGGAAAAGGATATAGACAGGGCCGCCTAGGCGGTGAGATTAGAAGAATAATTTCGGAAATGCTGGTTCACGGCATCAAGGATCCTAGACTATCCTCAATGCTTTCCATCTCAAACGTAGATGTTACTAGAGATGGAAGCTATGCCAGGGTCTACGTTACAATCCTAGATTTATCTAAGGATCCTAAGGAAAAGGAGCAGACTGAACTTGAAGTTCTTGAAGGACTTTACTCAGCGAAGGGCCTGATAAAAAGAGAAATTTCTCACCAGATCAAGCTTCACCACATGCCAGAACTACTTTTCGAAATAGATAACTCCATGGAATATGGAAGACATATTACTGAGATAATTGATTCCCTTGGTATTGAAAACTACCAACAAGATGAGGAACAAGAGGAAGATTTCTAATGAACAGCATTAAGGAAATATGTGAGGTGTTAAGGGAAAAGGAGAGGATCCTTATCCTTCCTCACGTCAACATGGACGGAGATGCTCTAGGAAGTGCAGTTGCTCTAACTAGAGCTCTTAGAATCATGAACAAGGAAGCATACGTCCTTTTAGAGGACGAAATTCCTTTAAACATCAGCTTTTTAAAGGGTGACTACACCACATACGATGAGAATATACTTGATCCAGACCTTGTAATCTGCATTGACTGCGGGGCTGTGGATAGGTTTTCCATGCGTAAGGACGTATTCTTAAATGCACCTCTTACAATGTGCATAGACCATCACCCTACAAGCAAGGGCATAGCAGACCTAAACTATATCGATGGGGATAGCCCAGCTACAGGACAGATTGTATTTCTAATCTTAAAGGAACTAGGCATAATCTACGATAAAGAAATCGGTGAAGCAATCTTTTGCGCCATCACTACGGATACAGGAAACTTCCAGTATTCAAGCACAAACAAACAGTCCTTTGAAATAGCAGCCCAGCTGATGGACTGGGGCATCGATTTAAACAAGGTGTCTGTTGAGGTTTACCAAAACGAAAGACTTGAAAGAATCATGATAGAAAACAAGGTTCTTTCAACTACAGTAACCGTAGGAAAGGGTAAAGGGGCCATAGCCTACGTTACCCAGGATATGCTAAAGGAAACTGGAGCGGATATGTCTGAAACTGAGGACTGCGTTTCAATCCTTAGAAACATTAGAGGCGTTGAATTTGCCGCCTTCATAAAGGAAAACGAGGATAGGACCTGTAAGGTCAGCATGAGAGCTAAGACCTATGGCAACGTTGCAAAGATCGCATCAAAATACAACGGTGGTGGCCATACAAAGGCTTCAGGCTTTAGCCTAGACTTAGACTTATCCAAGGCCTTTGAAATAGTTAAAGAAGAGATATTAAGTGCAATAGAAGATGATTAAAGACGGTGTATTGAACATATATAAGCCTGAGAACATGACTAGTTCCCAGGTGGTAGGCGCTGTTAGAAGGATTTTAGATGTAAGAAAGGTGGGTCACACTGGAACCTTAGATCCTATGGCTACAGGAGTTCTTCCTGTATGCATAGGAAAGGCTGCAAGGATAATGGACTACCTTAACTTCGACCTTAAGAAGTATAGGTGCACCCTTCAGTTTGGATTTACCACGGACACCTTAGATATCTGGGGCGAAAAGCTTGAAACATATGATTGCTCCAATCTTACAGAAAAGGACGTGAGAGAGGCATTTAATGCCTTTGAAGGCCTTATCTACCAGTATCCTCCAATGTATTCTGCAGTTAGAATACAGGGAAAGCACCTTTACGAGTACGCAAGGAAGGGGGTTAAACCTCCAGTAGAGCCTAAAAAGAGGAAGGTGTACATCGAAGATCTAACCATTGAAGATATAGATATGGCAGATTTTAGGGTTACATTTACAGTTAGCTGCTCAAAGGGTACATATATTAGAACCATCTGCCAGGACGTGGGAGAAGCCCTAAAGGTGGGCGCAACCATGTTAAACTTGGAAAGAATTGGTACAGGCGCTCTAAAAGTTGAAAATTCAATAACTTTAGAGGAATTAGAAAAGACAAAATGGGAAAATCTTCTTCCTACAGACAGCATTTTAGTTAACTTTGGTAAAGTTATTGTAAACGAAAATGTTGGTTTTCGTTTTGTAGATGGCTGGCATATTTCAATGAAAGATATTTTGTCACTGGAAGAGCCAAAACAGGTTGACGAAAACCTTCTAGACTTTATAGATCCAAAGCTTTTAAGAGCTTACAGGGTATATACAGGGGATATTTTCCTTGGAGTAGCATATTTTAGCGAAAAATATCACAAATTAGTAGCGGACAAGGTCTTCTACAGGAGAGATGATGATGAAAACATTTAACTCACTTGATGAAATTATGAATATTGAGCCTACAGTGGTAGCCCTAGGAAACTTCGATGGAGTTCACCTAGGCCATCAGGCCCTAATTAAAGCTGCAAAGGAGATTGCTCTAAAGAACAATCTTAAGGTGGCTGTTTTCTCATTCTCAAATCACCCTAAGAACCTTATCTCTAATAAAAAGGTACTTAACATCGCATACCAGGATGAGAAAGCCCTTCTTATGGAAAAGGAAGGGGTTGACTATCTATTCAACATTAAATTCGATGAAAAGATCATGAAGACATCTGCTGAGGACTTCATATGTGACATTCTTTTAAAGAAGTTTAACATGAAGCAGGCAGTATGCGGTTTTAACTACCACTTTGGATACAAAGGGGAAGGCGATACAGCACTTCTTAAGCAGCTTGGTGAATACTACGGCTACGGGGTAACATGCCACGAACCAGTAACCATAGATGGAGACGTGGTAAGCTCAACCCTAATCCGCGGCCTTATCAAGGCAGGTGAAATGGAAGATGTTAAGAAGTTCCTGGGAAGAAACTACGATATAGAGGGTGAAGTTGTAGTAGGTAACAGGCTGGGAAGGACAATAGGCTTTCCAACAAGCAACATCACCATCGATGAAAACATGGTTACTCCACCTAACGGAGTTTACATCACTTACTGCATATATAACGGTGCGAAGTATCCTTCAATTACCAACGTTGGAGTAAAACCTACCATCGGAAAGTATGAAAAGAACATGGAAACTCACATCTTCAACTTCAGCAAGGAGCTTTATGGAAAAACCATCCGCGTTGAGTTCGTGAAGATGACTAGGGAAGAGGTAAAATTCAAGGATGTTGAGACTCTTTCAAAGCAGATTGAAAAAGATTGTCTAGACGCGAAAAAATATCACGGAATTGTTTGACACATATACCAATATATGTTAGTATAAATTGTTGAAATTTGTACCTTTGCTTGGTTTTTCGAAACTCCAACGATTTACCCAGCAAACGGTGAATTAAAGAAAAGGAGAAAAACAATGATTACAAAAGAAATGAAAGCCCAAATCATGAAGGAATATGCATTAAAGGAAGGCGACACTGGTTCCCCAGAAGTTCAAGTTGCTCTTTTAACTGCTAGAATCAATGATTTAAATGAACACTTAAAGGTTCACAAGAAAGACCACCACTCAAGAAGAGGTCTTTTAAAGATGGTTGGACAAAGAAGAAACCTTCTTAAGTACCTAAAGGAAAATGACGTTGAAAGATACAGATCATTAATCGCTCGTTTAGGACTAAGAAAGTAATTGGTTTATTTAGCGGGGCACACTGTCCCGCTTTTGTTGTATATTTTAAAGAATTAACAGGAGGTAGTTGTTAATTATGCCAAGATTTGAAGATTACAGAACATTTAGAACAGCAGTTGGAGGAAGACTGCTAGAACTAGAAATCGGAAAGGTTTGTGAACAAGCTAACGGCCAGGTAATGGTTAAGTACGGTGAAACAGTAGTAAACGTAACTGCTGTAGCATCAAAGGAACCTAAGCCAGACGTTGACTTCTTCCCACTTTCAGTTGACTTTGAAGAGAGAATGTATGCGGTAGGAAAGATTCCTGGCGGCTTCATCAAGAGAGAAGGAAGACCTTCAGAACACGCAATTCTAACTTCAAGACTAATCGATAGACCTATTAGACCTTTATTCCCAAAGGGCTACTATAACGACGTAGTAGTAGTTGCAACAGTAATGTCAGTTGACCCAGACTGCAGCCCAGAAATCTGCGGTATGATCGGTTCATCTGTAGCACTAGCTTGCTCAGACATTCCTTGGGAAGGACCTACAGGTGCAGTTAAGATCGGTAGAATAGACGGTGAACTGGTTATTAACCCAACACTTGCTCAGAGAGCTCTATCTGACATCGACATGACTGTAGCAGGTACTAAGGAAGCTATTATGATGGTTGAAGCTGGAGCAAACGAAGTTCCTGAAATGGAAATGCTAGATGCCATCCTATTCGCTCATGAAGAGATCAAGAAGATCGTAGACTTCATCGAGCAAGTAGTAGCTGAAGTAGGTAAGCCTAAGCAGGAAGTTGAACTTTACAAGCCTTTAGAAGAAATAGATCAGGCCGTTAGAGAATATGCTAGCCCTAAGATGAGGGTAGCTATCCAAACTAAGGACAAGATTGAAAGACTTGAAAACATGGACGCAGTTGAAGTTGAAACTAAGGAACACTTTGCAGAAATCTATCCTGAAGGTGCTAGAGACATCGACAGCGTACTTTACAACATCACTAAGGAAACAGTTAGAGCAATGATTCTAGACGAAGGTATTCGTCCTGACAACAGAGCTTTAGATGAAATTAGACCAATCTTCTGTGAAACAGGAATCCTTCCTAGAGTTCACGGTACAGGCCTATTCAAGAGAGGACAAACTCAGGTATTATCTTCATGTACTCTTGCTCCTGCATCAGAAGCACAGTCAATCGATGGTATCACTGAGCAGACTACAAAGAGATACATCCACCACTATAACTTCCCTGGTTACTCAGTAGGCGAAGCTAAGACTTCAAGATCACCAGGAAGAAGAGAAATCGGTCACGGTGCATTAGCTGAAAGAGCTTTAATTCCAGTTATTCCACCAGTTGAAGAATTCCCTTATGCTATCAGAGTGGTATCCGATGTACTTTCATCAAACGGTTCAACATCAATGGGTTCAACTTGCGGCTCATGTCTAGCACTTATGGACGCAGGCGTTCCTATCAAGAGACCAGTAGCAGGTATTGCAATGGGTCTAATCGAAAGAGTTAAGGAAGATGGCACATCAGAATTTGCTATCCTTTCAGATATTCAAGGTATGGAAGACTTCCTAGGCGACATGGACTTCAAGGTAACAGGTACTGAAGTCGGTGTAACTGCTATCCAAATGGATATCAAGGTTCACGGACTTTCAAGAGACATCCTTGAAAAGGCTTTAAGACAAGCTAAGGAAGGCAGAATGTTCATCATGGACAAGATGCTAGAAGAAATTCCACACTACAGAGAAGAAATGTCCAAGTATGCTCCTAGAGCAATCACTATGAACATCGATCCTGAAAAGACTAGAATCGTTATCGGACCTGGTGGAAAGACTATCAACAGGATTATAGACGAAACAGGCGTTAAGATCGACATCTCTGAAGATCAACCTGGCCTAATCAGCATCTACTCAGTAGACCAAGCTGGAGCAGAAGCTGCTAAGAAGGAAATCGAACTTCTAACTAAGGAAGTAGAAGTAGGAGAAGTATATGAAGGTACAGTAACTAGAATCCTTACTACAGCTAAGGGATCAGTTGGAGCTTTCATTGAAATCCTACCTGGTAAGGAAGGACTACTTCACATTTCCAAGATGGCTAAGGAAAGAGTTGAAAAGGTTGAAGATGTTATGAACATCGGCGATGTAGTAAAGGTTAAGGTTACTGAAATCGATCATCAAAACAGAATCAATCTTTCAAGAAAAGAACTTTTAGATTAAAAAAAATTAAACGGGCGAAAGCCCGTTTTTCTATTTGTTCTTAAATTCTGCTGGTCTCTTTTCAAGGAATGCAGCCATTCCTTCAGTCTTATCTTCTGAACCAAATGCAGCAGTGAATGTTTCAATTTCTAGCTGTGAAGCTGTCTTCATGTCTAGGTCATATCCAACGTTGATAGCTTTCTTAGCAGTACCAACAGCGATAGGGCCGTTCTTTAAGATTCTCTTAGCTAGTGCCATAGCACTATCCATAAGTTCTTCAGGTTCAACAACCTTTTCTACTAAGCCAATTCTTAAAGCTTCATCAGCCTTGATGTTTTCAGCTGAAAGGATCAGGTATTTTGCCATTCCCTTACCAACTAATCTTGAAAGTCTCTGAGTACCACCAAAGCCAGGGATGATTCCTAGACCAACTTCTGGTTGACCAAATAGAGCCTTTGATGATGCGATTCTAATGTCGCAAGCCATTGATAGTTCGCAGCCACCACCAAGTGCAAATCCGTTAACAGCAGCGATAACTGGCTTTTCTAAATCTTCTATAAAGTTCATAACCTTATGACCTAAAGTCATCATTTCTCTTCCTTGAATAGCATCCATCTTGCTCATAGCAGCGATGTCTGCACCTGCAACGAAAGCTCTGCCTTCGCCAGTTACGATTACAGCCTTAACTTCCTCGTCAACTGCGATGCCAGTGAATACGTCATAAAGTTCGTTTAATACGTCTGGGTTTAAAGCGTTCATAGCTTGTGGTCTGTTAATTGTAACAATACCAACGCCTTCTTCTGTTACTTCAAATTTAATGTTTTCGTACATAGCTATAGTTCCTTTCTTTAATATATTTTAAATGTAACATTTTATATTTGCTTTTTCAAGCCACTAAATGCTTTATTTACCGATGGAATTAGGATTAGGATTAAGGTTAAAATTCCTTCAATTCCAAGGTAGATAAGGTTGTACCATAGGGAGAAAGCTACCACGTTTACTCCTTCAGGAAAATAGCTTGAAAAGAATACTATGCCAGATATTGATGCCACGATATACCTTAGTGATAGACCAAAGATATATCCCTTGGCAAGGCTATTTCTAAATATACCTGCTAGGCCTAATACTCCAAATGCTACGATATAGTCTAAGATTAGCTGGATAGGGTGAACCACAAAAGGAGTGATCATTAGATTAAGTATTCCAGTAGCTACGCCTACTAGCACTCCGTTTCTAGGTCCCATCAGATAGCCAGCTAAGGCTACAGGAAGCATGGATAATAGGGTTACATCTCCGCCTTGAGGCATATGGAATATCTTGATTAGCCCTAGGGCAAAGGAGAGGGCACATAAAAGGGCCGACAGTGTTAATTTCTTTGACATAAAAAACCTCCAGTAAAATACTAGAGGGGTGTTTAAACTTTCCTACGGTGGGATTATCCACGTCAGGTTATAAGGGTCAGGAAAAATCCTTTCTCAGCTTAAGCTCCCCTAGCATATTATTAAATATCTTTAGTTTGAATTACAAGAAGCATACCTTGTGTAAAGGATAGCTTTGCCTCATCTTTTGTAATCTCGTTACTTACACCGTAAGTGGTGTCGTTTGAAAGAATCTCATTCTTAACAGGATACTTTACTCCTTCAAGGGTGATTCCCTTAGTAGCAGTATCGTAGCTTAATAGCCCTAAGTACTTGTATCCATCCTTCTTAATCTGGTGGATGCCAGGACGAAGCATGTATACCTTGTTTTGACCATCGATGATGTTAACGTTAATCTTAGCCTTTGTATACTTTGCAAGTAGTCCAATGTTACCCATGGTATGGTCGAATCTTCCGCCTAGACCACCGATCATAGTAATTGCTGTAAAGCCGTGTCTTACAGCCCAGTCAAAGGCAGCTTCTGAATCTGTTAAGTCCTTTTCCTTTGGAAGAACGATGGCATCAAGATCATCAGGAGCATCCATGGAATCGAAGTCTCCGATTAAGGTATCTGGCTTTAAGCCTAAGTCCTTAGCAACCAGGTAGCCTGCATCAGCGCATATTACGTGGTCGTATTGAAGGCTTTCAAAATCTATCTTGTTAAGGTGTTCTCCGTATGAAGAAATGATTAAAGCTTTACTCATAAAATCACATCCTTTGTTGAAATACTCTTTATGTTTTTATATAATATATTATATCAAGTATTGAATAAAAAGAAAGGGTTTATTTTATGTACAGAGTTGTAACGGAATCTACGGCATACATGAAGAGCCTTGCTAAGGATTCTTTAAGAAATAACTGGAAAGAGGGTACATTAGGATTTGTCTTATTCTATATCCTTACAATATTCATTAGAAATGTACTTAACCTAGCTGTGGATAACTCAATTCAGCTTATGGATGTATACGGGCAGACAGTAAACTTCATCATCTCAGGTAACCTGTACGATTTTCTAACAACACCAATTTTCACATTTGGTATCATTGCATTTGCAATAGTTATAGCTAGAGAAAGGACTGTTAAGCTTGATCTAATCTTTTCTGGCTTTGAGTTCTACGGCAAAGTGCTATTACTTGGAATAGTTATGGCTATCAAGATCATACTTTGGTCACTACTACTTGTAGTTCCTGGAATCATCGCAGCCCTTAACTACAGCCAGGCTTACTTTATCCTGTTTGACGATCATTCAAAGGGCGTTATGCAGTGCATAGAGGAAAGTAAGATGATGATGAGAGGAAACAAGATGAACCTGTTCTATCTTGTAATATCATTTATTGGCTGGATAATAGTTGCATCAGTAATAACATCTGCTGTAATAGGGATTTCTTCAGGAGTACTTGGCAGCGGATATTTCACTCAGATAATATCAATCATTGGATACATTCCAACATCTGTAGTAATGGTATACATCTACGTTACAGAGGCACATTTCCATGATTTATTAATAGTGGAGGAGACAGTTGAAATTTAAGGATTATGTAGATCTGCTTCAGGAAAAAGAACTTATCCAGTTTATGGATGTAAACGACTTTGACCTTCAAAAGGAAGTAGGCAAAATTTCATATAACTCTAAGGATGTGGATGAAGGCACTCTATTCATGTGTAAGGGTGCTTCCTTTAAGGAGGAATACCTTAAAGCAGCTTTAGAAAAGGCATTCTGCTTTGTATATGGCCCTGAATTTACTCCAGAAGAGGAATACGATAGGTCATATATCAAGGTTACGGATGCTAGAAAAGCTATGGCTGAAATTGCTAATCTTTTCTACAAAAATGTATGGCAGCAAATGACCATGATAGGACTTACTGGAACTAAGGGTAAGACAACCGTATCATACTATCTAAAGAGCATATTAGAGCTTCATAAAAAGAAGAGAATAGGTTTTCTATCTAGCGTAGTAACCTTTGATGGTGAAAAGGAAGAGGAGGCTCTTTTAACAACTCCTGAAACCTTTGAACTACACCAGCTTTTCCAAAAGATGGTTGAAAACAAGGTGGATACATGCTTGATGGAAGTTTCTTCACAGGCCTTAAAGTATCACAGGACATACGGCATCACCTACGATTACGGTGCATTTACTAACATATCTAACGACCACATATCTGAAGGCGAGCACGAAGACTTTGAGGACTACTTCTCATCTAAGCTTATCCTGATGGGACAGTGCAAAAAGGCTGTGGTCAATATGGATATTGAGCTAGATAACCGTAAGAGGATAATGGAAAAGGCTAGTGACGTTATTACCTACGGAATGACAGTAGCAGACTATACAGCAACAAACGTAAGGTCAGATCTATCTGGCATCTACTTTACGCTAGCAGCTCCTAAGGGCGAGATAGATATATTCATTCCAATGATAGGTGAATTTAACATTTCAAACGCTCTATGTGCATCTGCAATAGCCTGTGACATGGGAGTTAGCCTTGAGACAATAAAAGAAGCTTTAAAGGATATATTCATTCCTGGAAGAATGAACATCAAGTACGATTTAGATCGTGATGTGCTTGGAATAGTGGACTTTGCTCATAACACCGTAAGCTTTGAAGCCTTAAAGCACACAGTTTTAACCTTAAAACCTGACGGAAGATATACATGCGTATATGGAGGTTCTGGTGGAAAGGGAATTAACAGGAGAAAGGACTGCACTGCGGTAACTCAGACCTTTGCAAATAGAATCATCCTTACAGAGGAAGATCCAGGCTTTGACGATAACCTAGCAATCTGTGAGGAGATAAAGAGCTACGTTACCAACAAGGACGTAGAGGTAATCATCATTGAAAACAGGGAAGAGGCAATTAGATATGCCTTTGAAACAGCAAAGAAGGGCGAAGTTGTAATGATAACAGGAAAAGGTGCAGATACAACCATAATGCGTAAAGGTAAGTACTACACCGTAAAGAGTGATATAGAAATAATGAACGACTGCATTTAGCAGTCGTTTTTTAGTGTGTATATTACATTTTCCATGTCTTTTGGTAGGTCAGCGGTTAAGCTTAAACTTTCACCTGTAACAGGATGTTTAAACTCTAGCTTAAAGGCGTGAAGGGCCTGTCTTGGGATAAGATCTGAGTAATCATCGTAAAGTGAATCTCCTAGCACAGGATGGCCTATGTGGTTCATGTGTACCCTTATCTGGTGGGTTCTACCTGTTTCTAGTTTAAGTCCTACCAAGGTATATCCCTTAAACCTTTCAAGTACGCTGTAGTGGGTGATAGAAGGATATCCATCTTCCATAACACCTCGCATTACGTTATCTGGGTCAGGTCTTCCTATAGGGATATCTATGGTGCCATTATCTTCTATGAATTCTCCCTTAACTATGGCTTTATACTCCTTATGCATATGCTGATGGGATAATTGATCCTGGCTATATGCATTCTTAGCCACGATAAGTAGTCCAGAAGTATCTCTATCCAGTCTGTTTACAAATCTAACCTTGAAGTTTTGATCTGTGTCAGCCATGTACTTCATTAGGCCATTAGCTATGGTGTGATTTGGCTGTCCCTTAGTAGGGTGAACCACGTATCCAGGCTGCTTGTTTATCACCAGGATATTTTCATCCTCGTATACAGGATAGATAGGTATATCCTCCATAGGAAAGTCTGATGCTTCCTCTAGCTGCTTAATTACAAGCTCATCTCCTGCATTTGGAGTAATCCAAAGGGGAACAGATTCACCGTTTAAGTAGCATAGATCGTTAAACTTTATCTTGGTAAGCTGCCTAGATGAATATTTAAATTTACTTTTAAGGAGCCCCTTGATGTGGAGCTCCTTATCTTCTTCTTGTATTACGTATTTAAAATCTGTCATAGGAATTTACTTTTAACCTTGGACCAGAAGTCGTAGTTGTTTAATCTAATTAGGTGTACGCTTTTATCTGAAAAGAATATGTTAATTCCTTCAATGTCTTCGTATACGGTGGAAAAACCATCGTGAAGTATTTCAATCTTTGTGTCCTGCTTGTTGTAGTTTGGCTTAATGCCAAGCCTTAGGTCGTAAGGAAGCAGGATGCTTGATGTAAATGAGCGGTAAGCCGTAGTGTTAAGAGGTGCAATAGGGGTTACCTGAAGCATCTTAATTCTAGGATCTACAATGCTGCCTCCCAGGCTATAGTTATATGCTGTACTTCCTGCAGGAGTGCATACCAATAGACCATCTCCTGAAAATCTTTCTATTGGGCTTCCGCCGATGGATAGATCAAGGTGAAGTGGGAAGGTGTTTCCACTCTTAATTGCAATCTCATTTAGACCGTACTGGATAACTTCACCGTGGCTAGTATTGATGCTGGCCTTTACTGTGTGAAGGGTCTGAACAGAGTACTTACCCCTCTGATAGTTATCTAAGAAGTAGTCTATATCTTCAGGTAAGATTTCCTGGAAGAAGCCAAGACTTCCCGTATTAATCCCGATAATTGGTACCTGAGGCATATCGTAGGTGTTTAAAAAGGATAGAAGGGTGCCATCTCCACCGATGCAGAAGGCAAGTTCAACCTTTTCATCTAGAACATCTGTAATTTCAAAGCCGCTTTTATTTAGCTTTGAAACCAGGCAGTTCTTAGTTTCCTCAGAAACCTCCGAGCTATTTGTAAATATCAATACTTTTCTTTCCATAGGCTTAAGTTTACAATAGTTTTTCCAATTCTTCAACTAAGTTCTGAAATGTTTCCATGGCCATTACTATTGGCTCTGGGCTTGACATATCCAAACCTGCAATCTTAAGTAGCTCAACAGGGTAGTCTGAAGAACCTGTCTTTAAGAACTCAATATATTTTTCTGGTCCTTCAGCAAGGATCTTCTCTGAAATTGCAGTAGCTGCAGAGTATCCTGTAGCGTACTGGTATACGTAAAATGATCTGTAAAAATGAGGTATTCTCATCCATTCGTACTGGATAAAGTCATCCTTTGCTACTGCTCCTGCAAAGTATTTATTGTTTAACTCCTCATACTTTTCATTCATCCACTTTGTGGTTAAAGCTCCGCCACTCTCTATTTCCTTATGGCAGATGTGCTCAAACTCAGCGAACATGGTCTGGCGAAACAGGGTGGTCCTAAACTCTTCAAGGTAGTAGTTGATTAGATACTTTCTCTTTTCTACATCCTGTTCATCCTTTAGAAGGTGCTTGATAAGCAAGCTTTCATTTACCGTTGATGCAACCTCAGCTGTGAATATGCTGTGATCTCCGTAGCAGAAAGGTTGGTTCTCTCTGGTGTAGCTTGAGTGCATGGAGTGACCAAGCTCATGGATGATGGTAAAAACATCGCCCAGCTTGTTATCGTAGTTACAAAGGATGTATGGGTCTGAATCGTAGCTACCAAAGCTATATGCTCCAGATGTCTTTCCTTCATTTTCGTAAACGTCTATCCAGCCTGATTCAACTCCTTTAGCAAGTCTATTTACGTATTCATCACCCATAGGTTTTAATGCTTCCTTAACGATCTTTACCCCTTCTTCAAAAGGTATTTCTCCGTAAGGGTTCTTAAACATTGGAACGTATACGTCGTACATCTTTAGTTCATCTACTCCTAGAACCTTCTTACGAATTTCCATGTACTTCTTCATACAAGGAAGGTAGGAGTGAACGGTTTCGATTAGGTTATCGTATACGGACTGTGGGATGTTGCCAGAGGATAGTGCAGCCTCTCTAGCAGAGGAGTACTTTCTAAGCCTTGCACCAATTACATCAGTTTTTACGTTATATGAATATGCCTTTGAAATGGTGTTAGCAAGGTTCATATATGCCATATACATTGCTTCAAAGGCTTCTTTTCTTAAGGATCTATCTTCACCTTGCATGATGGAGATATAGTTTCCGTGGGTTAGGGTAGTGCCATCGGATAGTGTGCCAAACTTAAGGTCAGCGTTATTAAGCATGGAATATATATCGTGAGGAGCATCTAAAACTTCACCTAGGTTAGCAAGAATGTTTTCCTCCTTTTCAGAAAGTACGTGTTCCTGCTCTCTAAGCATATCCATGATCATGTGCCTATACTGCTCTAGTTTTGGCTCCTTTTCAAAAGCATTTAATATTTCTTCCTTGCTGTTTGAAAGAAGCTCTGGAATCATGAAGGATAGGTTAGCGCTTATTGTAGCTAGGCTAGATTCCACCTTAGATAGCATTCCCTGGTATTTATCCACTCTGTTATCCTCGTCTTGCCTCATTCTAGCGTATACGTAGCATCTTTCAGCAAGCTGGTAGATTTCATCCTTATCTTTTAATGCCTGGTAAAGGTTTTCTAACACATTTCCCTGGTATTTAAGATAGTCCTTTGACATATCTACCGACTGGTTTAGCTGTACATCGAAGTCTTCCTCGTTAGGAAACATCTTCTCAATCTTCCATTTATATCTATCTTCTATTTGATCTCTACTTTTATTTCCCATTTTCTTCTCCTATGTTGTATAATATTCTAGGTAACATTATATCACAAAGGAGACTTAATTAAATGAGTTTGTTAAAAGTAATTGGAATAGATGAATACAGTGAATTTGAGTACTTTGAGGATTTTCAAAATCTAATAGAATCCGATGAAGAAATCTCCGCGGATGAAATATATATGCTTTTAAAGAATATTGACCTAAAGAACTTTGCAGATATTGTTAGAAACTACTTTGACGATATTTCAAACCACATTCCTGGGGAGTCGGTAGACCTTTACACGCTTCTTTCAAACATTGGAAATTCAATGATAGGAATGGCATTAAACTGCGATGAGGATAGCACATATCTACTTTTAGCAGATGAAATAGCTAAGTTTAGAAAGTACTATCTTGACTCTGAAAGCTCATATTGCATCAGCTTAGAAGACGGCAGCAAAGAGTATATAAACCTTAGAGATGCTCTAGTAAACGCAAGAGGCGAGGCTCTAGGAGGAGAAAAGTACGAGTACTACTTCGATAACTTCCTAAGCTATCCTCTAGAGGACTACGTGATGAGCTTCAAGGATTTAATAGATATAGAGAACTATTCAGAAAAGACGCTGGACATGGAAGGGGATTTCCTTTACGACGATGAATTCAAAGACGAAGAATAAAAAGCTATCCATGTTTTCGGTAGCCATAATGTACGTTGGAACCATAATGGGAGCCGGATTTGCCTCAGGTAGGGAAATCTGGCAATTTTTTGGTGTCTTTGGCGATAAGGGATACATTGGAATAGGGCTAATTGCAATACTTTTCGTAATCTTTGGCCTTATGACAGCATATATAGCTAGAAAGCTTAATACCAACGATATGGGTAAGGTCATCGTGCCAAGTGACAATCCTGTTTTAATAGACATCTTTGGCTACTTCATGGCCTTCATTATGTTTACCGTATTAATTACTATGTCAAGTGCTGCAGGAAGCATATTCAGCCAGCAATTTGGACTATCCAAGATTTTAGGCGGCATAGTTTTAATCGTTTTTACACTTCTTACTGTGCTAGGAGAGTTCGAAAGGGTATCTAAGACCTTTAGATTCATCATGCCGGTGCTGTTTGTAATAGTTATTACGGTTTGCGTATTCGTAACTTTTGGAGATTATCCAATGTCGGGTATCACTGAAGAACCAACACCAAGTCTTATGGCACCTAACTGGTTCTTAGCAGCCTGGATATATATTTCATACAATATCCTAGCCATGATACCAATCGTTGCCACATCTTCCATCAACGCAAAGGATGAGAAGACAGCTTACTTTGGAACAATGTTTGGTGGATGGCTGCTTGGAATGTTGGCACTGCTACTTGTTAGCACAATGCTTACAGATCCAGGTCTATCTCAGAGCTTAGACATGCCAATGCTTGGCCTATCCCTAAAGATGGGAAATCTGTTTAACCTGATATACACGGTTGTAATGCTGTTTGCAGTCTTTGGAGCTGCAACTTCAAACTACTACGGCTTTACCACCAAGATTAAGAACGGACCTAAGAAGAAGTGGATAGTAATAATAGTTGCCTGGATTGGATTCCTATGCGGCCTATTCGGTTTTAAGAAGGTGGTTGCATACATGTTCCCAGCAGAGGGATATCTGGGCTTTGTAATCATGGCCATGATCTTCTTTAACTGGTTAAAGGTATATAGGAGAAAGACCTTCGAAGACTTTGGAGGAAACAGCAGATTTGCCTACCCTGAAAACTACCACAGGGTTACTGCAGGCCTGGGAGGAGAATCCATACTTTTCTTCCATAACGGCAAGTCCTTCCTATACGATACAGGAATGGCTTACTGCCACGAAAAATTAATTAAAAATATCAAGGAAGTGCTAGGAGATAGAAAGCTAGACTACATCCTGCTTAGCCACAGCCACTATGACCACATTGGGGCTCTTCCTTACGTGCTTAAAGCTTATCCAGATGCTGTAGTATGCGGAGCTAGTAAGGTTAAAGATGTCTTTAATAGCGAAGGAGCAATAGATACAATCATAAAACTTGGAAAGGTTGCTATGGTAAATAACAAGGTGGATGTAGATATATCTAGTAGGGACTTTAGGATAGATAGGATACTTGAAGATGAGATTGAAGGTATAAAGGTGATACATACACCAGGTCACACCGACTGCTCTCTTTCCTTCTATATCCTAAAGGATAAGTTCCTGTTTACATCTGAAAGCACAGGAGTTTTGGTAAACAAGGACTTCATATCCACATCAATACTTAAGAGCTATGATGAGAGCATAAAATCTGCTAAAAAGCTTAAGGAATTGGATGTTGAATACCTTTATTCACCACACTATGGACTGGTACCTAAGGATTTCAACTACTTAGATAAGTACATTGAAGCTGCAGGTGAGGTTAGGAATTTCATCCTGTCTAGAAAGGGCATGGATGAGGAACAGCTAATAGCTCAGTACGTTGAGGAGTTTTATCATAGGGACTATGAACTGGATCATCCTAGAGCAGCTTTTGAACTAAATGCAAAGTATATCATCAGAAATATGTACTAAATATGTATTTATGCCCCAGTACATTCTCATTGTGATATATTAGTCTTTGGTTATTAATTAATTAATATATATAAACGAGGTGACAAAATGGAAAAGAAATTAGTTCTTAATTCCAAATGGTGCAAGGGATGCGGAATTTGTGCAGAATTTTGCCCAAAGGACGTTCTTGCCATTGACCACGAACATTGCTACGTTGTCAATGAAAAGGATTGCATTAAATGCGGACTATGTGAATTACGTTGTCCAGACTACGCTATTTGGTTAGAAGAGGAGGACAAGTAATGGACAAGAAAAGATTTAGATTCGTACAAGGTAACGAAGCTTGCGTAGAAGGAGCTCTTACTGCAGGTATGAGATTCTACTCAGGCTACCCAATTACACCTTCAACTGAAATCGCTGAACAAAGCGCTATTAGACTTCCACAGCTAGGCGGTCACTTTATTCAGATGGAAGATGAAATCGGCGGTATTGCAGCAGCACTAGGTGCATCAGCTGCAGGCGTAAAGGCTATGACAGCTACATCAGGCCCTGGATTTTCACTAAAGCAAGAAAATATCGGTTATGGATGCCTTGCAGAAATTCCTATCGTAGTAGTAGATGTACAAAGATCAGGCCCTTCAACAGGTATGCCTACTTCACCTTCACAAGGCGATGTAATGCAAGCAAGATGGGGAACTCACGGAGATCACCCTATGATCGCTATAGCACCATCATCAGTTCAAGATACATATAATCAGACTGTTAGATGCTTCAACTTAGCAGAAAAGTACAGAACTCCAGTTATCCTTCTTATGGACGAAATCATCGGCCACTTAAGAGAAGGTCTAGAGGTTATTCCTGCTGAGGAACTTGAAATTGTTAACAGAGGAGACCACAACATCACTGGTATGGCTTACGCTGTAGGCGAAGGGGAATACGTTCCAGAATTCGCTCCATTCGGTGAAGGCGAAAGATACAACATCACAGGCCTATTCCACAACGATGCTGGATTCCCAACTAACGACAACGATTTCACAGACAAGATTGAACATAGACTAATGGCTAAGATCGAACAGAACTTAGACGATATCCTTGACTGGGAAGAATACATGCTTGACGATGCAGAATACGCTATCGTAGCTTACGGCGGAACAGTTAGAGCTGCTAAGGGAGCTATCGAAAAGCTAAGAGCAGAAGGCGTTAAGGTTGGATTATTCAGACCAGTTACAGTATGGCCTTTCCCTGAAGAAGCAATGAAGAAGGTTGCAGACAAGGTTAAGGCAGTAGTAGTTGCAGAGCACAACTATGGACAGCTACTTCTTGAAGTAGAAAGAGTTATCAAGGATAGAGCTGAACTTTCATTTGTCGGCAAGGTTGATGGAACTACATTAAAACCAGAAGACATCCAAGCTAAGGTAAAGGAGGTGCTTTAATATGCCAAGCAAACTAATTGAAAGCACAATGAGAACTGAAAACCTACCACATATTTGGTGTCCAGGCTGTGGCCACGGTATTTTAATGAGAGACGTAGCACAAGCTATCGACAACTTAGGTTTAGATCACGACAAGGTAGTTATAGTTTCTGGTATCGGTTGTTCATCAAGAGCAGCAGGTTACATGGACTTTAACACACTACATACAACACACGGTAGAGCAATCGCTTTCGCTACAGGCGTTAAGCTTGCCAATCCAGAACTTACAGTAATCGTCATCACTGGTGACGGAGATGCTGCAGCTATCGGCGGAAACCACTTCATCCATGCTTGCAGAAGAAACATCGACATTACTGTAGTAGTATTCAACAACAACATCTACGGTATGACTGGTGGTCAATATTCACCAACTACTCCTACTGGAGAAAAGGGAACTACTGCTCCTTACGGAAACATCGACTACGATTTCGATCTTCCTGAACTTGCTAAGGCTGCAGGCGCTACATTCACAGGTAGATGCACAGCATACCACGTACCACAAGCTATCAAACTTCTTGAAGCTGCTATCCAAAACAAGGGATTATCCATGGTTGAAGGACTTTCAGTATGTCCTACATACTACGGCAGAAAGAACAAGAAGGGCGGAGTTATCAAGATGTATAACTGGCAGAAGAACAACTGCATAGACGTTAAGAAGGCTGAAAAGATGGATCCTGAAGAACTTGAAGGCAAGATCTTAATGG
The DNA here is from genome assembly GCA_024403135.1 of Clostridia bacterium. Classification (GTDB taxonomy): domain Bacteria; phylum Bacillota; class Clostridia; order Peptostreptococcales; family Anaerovoracaceae; genus JAKSSK01. Next base: position 9,133 of record JAKSSK010000001.1, on the reverse strand, counting down.
GAGAATTCTATCACAAGGAAAAGCCTGAATACTGTGAACAGTATGAAGCAATAATTGAAAAGTGCGGAGGTAACAAGTAATGAAGAAACAAGAATTAAGATTTACAGGTTCCGGCGGCCAAGGCGTTATCCTTGGAACAGTAATTATTGCTGAAGCAGCATTCTACGATGGAAAGCAAGCTGCTCAATCACAGTCATACGGACCTGAAGCTAGAGGAGGCTTATGTAAGGCTGAATGTATTATCGATGAAAACCCAATCACTTTCACTAAGGTTGGACTTCCATCACTACTACTTTCACTTACTCAAGCATCATTCGATAAGTACTCACAGACTTTAGCAGATGACGCTATCGTTGTAGTAGACGACCAGATTGAAGTACCTGATGAAATTAAGAAGAACCACAAGGTATATAGACTTCACATCTTACTAGGTGCATCAGACGTAATCAAGAACAACATGGCAGCTAACATCATCTCAGTAGGTGCTGTTAACCAGATTGTTGGAGTATCTTCTGTTGAAGCTCTAGAAGAAGCAGTACTAGCTCACGTTCCAAAGGGAACTGAAGAAATTAACTTAAAAGCTTTACACTATGGTATGGAATTAGTAGTACAAGCAGATAAATAGTTATCTTTGAAGAACCGCTTTAAGCGGTTCTTTTTTTATGTTACAATACTACCGAGGTAATATTATGAAAGATAACAACGAAGAAAACAAAGGTTTAAACAAGGTTAAAATAGCCAGCATAGCGATAGTAGTGATGAGTCTACTGGCATTCCTAATTATCACCATATTCACCGACTACATAGGCGTAAAGTATGGAAACAGCTTTGAAAATATGGCATTAGGACTGGTAGCTTTTCTTTTAATTATTGCTTGGGTGGTTAACGATAGAGGTAAGAAGAAATAATGGTAAAGGTAGTAAAGTTAAAATCTGGACTTAGACTGGCCCTTGAATACATTCCCCATGTTCAGTCAGCTGCTATGGGAATCTGGGTAAACGTAGGCTCTAGAAATGAGACAGCTGAAGTTTCAGGAGTATCCCACTTCATCGAGCACATGATGTTTAAGGGAACTGAGAACAGGACATATAAGGAGATTGCTGAAGATATAGATAAGCTGGGCGGACAGATAAATGCCTTCACAGGTAAGGAAACCACCTGCTACTACATCAAGACCATCAGCCCAAACCTTTTAGCGGGAGCAGATGTTTTAGTAGATATGCTAACTAACTCACTTTTCTTAGATGAAGAAATGGATAAGGAAAGAAAGGTTGTAAAGGAAGAGATAAAGATGACCTTAGATACTCCTGATGATCTTGCAATAGATAAGATGGTAGAGCTGGTATTCTCAAAAGATAGCTATGGAAATAGCATCCTTGGAACTGATGAATCACTAGATGGCATTCACCATGATGAGATGAAGGCATACTTTAACAGGGAATACACCCTAGATAGAATGCTGGTATCAATCTCAGGTAACTTTGATGAAGATGAGATAGTAACATACTTTGAAGATAAGTTCACATTCTTTAAGAAGGAGCACGATACTCCTAACTTTAGAAAAGATGGATACGAAAAAGCAGATTATACAATCCATAAAGATATCGAGCAAAGCCACATAGCCATAGGTAACAGGGCAATTAAGATTGCAGACGATAGATACTATGACCTAGTTCTTTTAAACAAGATATTCGGAGGCTCAATGAGCTCTAGGCTTTTCCAAAACCTTCGCGAAAAGAAGGGTTTAGCGTACACAGTAGTTTCAATGGCATCCTTTATGCAACAGGACGGCTACTTTGCAATCTACGCAGGAGTAGCTCACGATAGAGTATCTGAAGCTTTAGAAGGCATTAAGGAAGAACTGGATAAGCTTCTTAAGGATGGAGTAACTGAGGAAGAACTTGCCATGGCAAAAGAGCAGGTAAAGAGTTCATACATCTTTGGCCAGGAGTCTGTAGCTTCAAGGATGTTCACCAACGGAAAGAATATTCTTTTAACTGGTAATGTGGACACTGAAGAAGATGTAATACGTAAAGTAGATAAGGTGACAACAGCATCAGTTCAAAAGCTAATTGATGAAATCTGTCACTTTGAGGATTATACAAAGGTAGTGGTAACAGGAAATGAAAATTAAGATTAAGAGCTTAAGCGGCAGGATTCCTGAATACAAGACGGCAGGATCTGCAGGCATGGACTTAGCCGCATATTTAGATGAGCCAATAACTTTACAGCCTATGGAAAGAAGGCTTATTCCAACAGGCCTATTCGTAGAGCTTCCACCAGGATTGGAGGCTCAGATTAGGGCAAGGTCAGGCCTATCCATAAACCACGGCATCGGTCTAGTAAACGGTGTAGGAACTGTGGATTCAGATTACAGAGGCCACTGGCACGTTCCACTAATTAACTTTTCAAATGAGCCATATACCATTAACGATGGAGATAGAATAGCTCAGGCTGTAATCGTTAAATACGAACGTGCTGAAATTGAGCTAGTTGATGAAGTAAATGAAACTGAAAGAGGAGAGGGAGGCTTCGGCCACACAGGGATTAAGTAATGCTTATTAGAGAAGAACTTGAAAAGAGAGAACATCTCATACTTTCAGAAAGAGCATCCTTTGCAGATAAGGCAACTAGATTAAAGGAAGAAGAAAAGGATTTTCTTAGAACTGAATTCCAAAGGGATAGGGACAGGATAATCCACTCAAAGAGCTTTAGAAGGCTGGTACACAAGACTCAGGTATTTTTAGCTCCTGAGCTAGACCACTTTAGAACAAGGCTTACTCACACTTTGGAAGTTAGCCAGATTGCAAGGACTATAGCTAGAAATCTAAACTTAAACGAGGACTTAACTGAGGCCATCGCCTTAGGCCACGACCTAGGACATACACCTTTTGGCCATAACGGTGAAAAGATTCTTAACGATGTTTTTCCAGCAGGCTTTAAGCACAATGAGCAGAGCCTTAGGGTTTTAGATAAGCTGGAAAAGGGTGGCCTTAATCTAACTCTTGAAGTTAGAGACGGCATACTTAACCACTCAGGAAAGAACATGCCTTTTACCTTAGAAGGTGAAATAGTTAGGATTTCAGATAGAATCGCATACATAAACCACGATATTGACGATGCCATTAGAAGCGGTGTAATTACGGGAGAGGATTTACCAAAGAACATTCTGTCTGGTAGAAACAGAATAGATGAGATGGTAAACAACCTGATTGAAACTAGCCAGGATTTAGAATATATTAGGCTTAGCCATGACTACCAAAAGGCACAGGACGATCTAAGAGCCTTCCTATTCGAAAATGTATACCGTAATTCAAAGGTTAAGAAGGACGAGGATCTTGATATGGTGGATAAGCTAATACGTAAATTGTATTACCACTTTGTAGATAATCCAGATGAACTTCCTGAGGATTTCTATAACATCTATCGTGAGGAAGGATCGGAAGTTGCAGCTAAGGACTACGTAGCATGCATGACAGATAGGTACGCTCTAAATCTTTTTGAAAAAATTTAAAGGAAAATTCCCACTTATGTTGAATAACTCTTTTAGAGGAAGGAGAACAAAGTGGGTTTTTATTTTTCATCAAATGCAATTGAAGAATTAAAAAGTCAGGTCAACATAGTTGATGTAGTCTCTAGAGCTGTCTCTTTAAAGAGAGCCGGGGCCAACTTCAAGGGATGCTGCCCGTTCCACAACGAGAAGACTCCTTCTTTTGTTGTGTCTGAGCAAAAGCAGATATTCACCTGCTTTGGCTGTGGTGCCAAGGGCGACCTTATTGGCTTTGTCCAAAAATACTATAACCTGGACTTTAACGATGCTGTGGCTAAGCTAGGTGAGGAATACGGACTAAACCTAGAAAAGATTCAGTCTGGCCCAGATAAGCAAAAGTACTACGATATCAACAAGATGGCCGCATCTTTCTGGTATAACTCCTTTACAAAGGAGAAGAACATGGGCTACCAGTACATGAAGGAGAGGGGCATTTCAGATGCAATCCTAAAGACCTTTGGCATAGGATATGCCGATGAATCCTGGGATTCCCTTTACCAATATCTTCTTTCAAAGAAGGTTGATCCTAAGGATATGGTAGAACTTGGCCTAGTAAAGAAAAAGGATAGTCGCTACTACGATAAATTCCGTAACAGGGTAATGTTTCCAATCATCAATCCTAGCGGCAAGGTAATTGGCTTTGGAGGTAGAGCAATAGGAGACGACACTCCTAAGTATTTAAACTCCGATGAAAGCCTTATCTTCCTAAAGAAGAACAACCTGTACGGACTTAATCTTTCAAAGAATCAAATTAAAGATAACATCATCTTGGTTGAAGGATATATGGATGTAATAGGTCTTTACCAGGGAGGCATTAAAAACGTTGCTGCATCCCTAGGAACGGCCCTTACACAAAACCAGGCCAAGCTGATCAAGAGATACACCTCTGATGTGGTGCTTTCCTACGACGCGGATAGCGCAGGTAGAAATGCAGCCCTTAGAGGAATTGAAGTGCTCACCGCTGAAAACATAAAGACAAAGGTACTTCACGTAACCGACGGTAAGGACCCAGACGAGTTCATCAAGAAGAAGGGTAAGGATGCTTTTCTTAAACTTGTAGATAACGCCGTTCCTCAGATAGAGTACAGACTAAACTCTGTTAAAGGCAATCTAAACCTTTCAAAGGATACGGACAAGATTGAATATATTAAGCGCTGCGCTAAGGTTTTAAACACCTTAAGCCCAGTGGAAGCAGACATATATGTTAAAAAGCTTGCCAGCGTCTTAAAGGTATCTGAAAGCGCCATAAAAATGGAGCTCATGGGTAAGTCAATAATTGACACACCTCAGGTGAAACAACAAAAGGATGAGAACAAGGAAGAAATTTCTCCAATTGAGAAGAACATTCTAAAAATTCTCTTCACCAACGAGGATTTCTTACCTAAGATCTTGGACAACAGGAAGATGATGGAAAGCAGGTTTTCAAATAAGATACTTGACCTAGCTTTAGAGAATAAGGTAAGTCTTAAGAATGTTCAGGATATGCTGGATCCAGAAGAAAGCATCCTTTTAAACAAAATCCTGGATGAAGTTAAGATAGGCGGAAATGAAGAAAAGGTATTCGATGAATCGGTATCTAGATGGAGGTTAAAGGAACTAACTAAAGAAGAAAAGGAAATTCTTACACTTCTTTCCATGGCCGATGAAAAGGAAAACCAAGCTAACATGAAGGAACTGACATTAAAGTTAGAAGAAATACAAAGAGAAAAGAACAAATTGAGTAGGGGGTAATCTAATGGAAGACAACAAAAAACAGATTCAAGAACAAGTAGATGCTCTAGTAGAAAAGGCTAAAAGCAACAACAATACAATCACCTTAGGTGAAGTGTCTAGAATATTTGAAACCCAAGACATAGACAAGAATCAAATCGATGAAATCTACGAAATGTTAATCGCTAAGGGCATCAACCTGGACATGCTTGATGGTGCTGAAGACGATGAACCTAAGGATGAACTGGACATGATCGAAAGCGAGAAGGAACTTGAGGAAGATGTAGTAATCGACGATAACGGCGAAATTAACATCGATGCAATCTCAAAGGACATCTCAGTTGATGACCCGGTAAGAATGTATCTAAAGGAAATAGGTAAGGTCCCTCTATTAACAGGCGATGAAGAAATTGAACTTGCTAAGAGAATGGAAGAGGGCGATGAGGAAGCTAAGCAAAGACTAATCGAAGCTAACCTTAGACTTGTAGTAAGTATTGCTAAGAGATACGTTGGAAGAGGAATGCTATTCCTTGACCTTATCCAGGAAGGTAACCTTGGTCTAATCAAGGCGGTAGACAAGTTCGATTATCGTAAGGGATACAAGTTCTCCACATATGCAACATGGTGGATTAGACAGGCTATCACTCGTAGCATAGCTGACCAGGCTAGAACTATCCGTATTCCTGTTCACATGGTTGAAACCATTAATAAGCTTATCCGTGTATCAAGACAACTTCTTCAGGAAAACGGCAGAGAGCCTTCAGCTGAGGATATCGCTAAGGAAATGGGAATTACAGTAGACAAGGTTAGAGAGATTCAAAAGATCGCTCAGGAACCTGTTTCACTTGAAACTCCAATAGGCGAGGAAGAGGATTCACATCTAGGCGACTTCATCCCAGATGATGATGTACCTTCACCTGCTGATGCTGCTGCATATTCAATGCTTAAGGAACAGCTTGCTGAAGTACTTGAAACACTTACTGAAAGAGAGCAAAAGGTTCTTAAGCTTAGATTTGGTCTTGAGGACAACACTCAGAGAACTCTTGAGGAAGTAGGTAAGACTTTCGACGTTACTCGTGAAAGAATTAGACAGATTGAAGCTAAGGCTTTAAGAAAGCTTCGTCTTCCTTCAAGAAAGGAAAAGCTATCGGATTACATAAACTAATGATTAAATTAAGCGACAGACTACAATCAATAGCAGAAGAAATTAATACTAAAACCATGGCAGACATTGGGACTGACCATGGTTTTTTACCGCTTTACCTTTACGAGAATAGCATCTGTGATAAGGTAATCATGACGGATGTATCTAAGGGCTCACTTCTTAAATGTGAGGAAAACTGCAAGAAGTACTATCCACAAAAAATCTTCGATTTAAGGCTGGGATCTGGTCTAGATGTAATTTCCCCTAAAGAGGTGGAAATAGTGGTTATGGCGGGCATTGGAGCGGTTTTAACGGCATCTCTACTTGCCAAAGATATTGAAAAGTCTAAAGGTTTCACCTTAATCCTTCAGCCAAGGCGTCATGAAGAGAAATTAAGGCAGTGGCTTGATGAAAATGGCTTTGAAATATTAAAGGATAAGCTGGTTAAAGAGAGAAATCTTTACTGCCAGGTGATGGTGGTAAGATACAATCCAAGCTATAAGCCGCTTCACTACGACTACATGTTTCCAGACAGTATAAAGGATTCCCCACTAAAGGATGAATACCTAGACTACTGGATGATCAAGTGTAAGAGAAACCTTAATTCTGCTAAAAAGGGAAGCAATACTTTAGATATCCTAAAATGGGAAGGATATATTAAGAGAATAGAGGAGCTTAGAAATGAAGCTTAATGAATTAATAAAGAAAATTAATGAATTCTGTCCTGAAAGCCTTCAGGAGGAATGGGACAACTCTGGACTTCAGATTTCCACAGGTAATGAGGACATTGAAAAGGTTCTACTTGCTATGGAAATAACTTCTGAGGTGATAGAGGAGGCTGTAATTAACGAAGTTGACTTAATTATCACCCATCATCCGTTAATCTTTACAGAACTGACGAAGATTGACAGTAATGATGTTACAGGAAACTTCATTCAAAGGTTAATTGCAGCAGACATTAACGTATACTCATGTCATACAAACTTCGATAAGATCTTCGGTGGCAACAACGATTTCCTAGGAAATGTGCTGGGAATTGACTGCACACCTAAGAACGACGGATTTTTAAGACATGGTTGGTATATGAACCCTGAAAATATGGGGAATCTAATTGAGCTATATAGCTTTAAACTAGATATTGACAAAAGATACTTTAGCTTCGTAGGTAGCTTGGATAGACCTATCTCAAAAGTTGCTATCTGCACTGGTGCAGGAGCAGACTTCATAAAGGAAGCTTACGAGGACAGATGCGATCTTTTAATTACTGGAGATGTTAAGTATCATGATGCTCAGTTAGCAAAGGAACTTGGTATTAATGTATTAGATATTGGTCACTATGCATCAGAAAAGATATTCGTTGATGCATTCATGTCCTTCATAATCTCATCGGACATTGATGAGGATATGTTCGTACTGTCTGACCTTGACATTAATCCTTTCACGTTAATCTAGGAGGGTATTATGAAAAAAAGAATATTGGCAATTACGCTTGCATTTTCATTGGTGTTTACAATGATTCCAATGATTGCATTTGCAGGTGAAGATCAAAATGTATGTGAGTGCGACGGACAATACTATTCTACAGTACAAGCTGCATATGATGCTGCAGTAGACGGTATAAATGAAGATGAGGTAAACCCATTTATAACTCTTTATGCTGATGTGGATTTATCAGAAGAATTACATGTATATAACTTGTATTTAGATTTAAATGGTCATTCATTTAAGCAACCAATTAAAACATTTAAAAGTCTGAGCATAGATGATACAAGTGAGGATAAAGATGGTAGCTTCAATAGTGACCTTACTATTGGTTTGCAGCAGTCTGTAAATATTAAAAATACAGATGCTTATGGCGTTTATAATGTTACAGAGAAGACTGGAAGACTTACTATCTCATTTGCATATGTTCACGGAATTATTGCAAATGCTGGAACTACTAACATTTCAAATTCTAATACAGCAGTAGATTCTGTAATTACAAACACTTTAAGTCTTGGCCTTAAGAGTTCATCCTTAGCAGGTAAGGTTACTTCAACTGGTGGACAAGTTACAGTAAATGCAAGCACTCTAACAAATGAGGTTAATCTTACTGATACCAAGCTTACTTTAAAGGGTAAAGTTCTTGGAGATAACTTTGTATTTAATACAGGCAACAGTGTAGTTAATGATGGAATCACCATTGGTAGTAAGATTGTTGCTAATACAACCATCGACGGTTTTGAAGATTACATTGTAACATCCGATGATCCATCAGATGTTGATGTGGATTCAGATCCATTAAATAAGGCAAAGCTTAATGCAAAGAATATCATTTCTAAGGAATATCGTAAGGGATCATCTGCAAAGGTGGGCACATTAGTAGATAAGTATTCAAAACTTGTGGATCGCCAAAAGAGCAATACTGGTGTAGCACTTACAGTACTAGCTGCTAAATCTGCTATTGGAACTCAAAAGGTTGTAGATATATTGGAAACTCCTTTTAGACTTTTAGATATGGTTAAAACTTTAGTTAAGATTCTAATTGCTAGAATCTAAGTTAAATGTTAATATTTTTCATTGGGTAAGCCAGACAATCGCGTGCTTTGCATGAGGAAAGTCCGGGCTCCACAGAGCAAGAGTGCCAGCTAACGGCTGGCGTAGGTAACTATAGGGAAAGTGCAACAGAAACATTCCGCCGAAACAGTTAGGCTGTGGTAAGGTTGAAATGGTGAGGTAAGAGCTCACCG